>DNJI01000052.1:2976-3819 GCA_003489145.1 Gammaproteobacteria bacterium
ATTTTATTCTTAATCGGTGATTTCACCGGCATGATTGGCGACCCAACTGGGAAAAGCGCTACGCGCCCGCCACTCACCCAAGAACAAGTTATTGAAAATGCTCAATCTTATCAAGATCAAGTTTTTAAAATCTTGGATAAAGAAAAAACCACTGTTGTTTACAATTCTGAGTGGATGAATAAAATGTCATCTACTGAGATGATTCAACTAGCCTCTCAACAAACCGTTGCCAGAATGTTAGAACGTGATGATTTCTCAAAACGTTACAAATCTGGCAAAAGTATCTCTATTCATGAATTCCTTTACCCACTCATCCAAGGTTATGACTCTGTTGCTCTAGAATCAGATGTTGAACTCGGTGGTACCGATCAAAAATTTAATCTTTTGATGGGTCGTGAACTACAAAAACAAGCCAAAATGGAACAGCAAGTGATTCTAACTATGCCAATCCTTGAAGGTTTGGATGGCGTGCAAAAAATGTCAAAGTCGTTAGATAATTACATTGGCATTGATGACAAGCCAGATGACATGTTTGGAAAAATTATGTCCATCTCTGACGAGCTTATGTGGCGCTACCTTGAGCTATTAAGCTTTGAATCACTAGAAACCATTGCCTCATGGAAAACAGAAATTGAAAATGGTGAAAACCCAAGAAACATTAAGTTCCGTCTAGCTGAAGAAATCATCACTCGTTTTCATAGTAATGATGACGCTAAACAAGCACAACAAAACTTTATCAATCGTTTTGCCAAGAACAAAGTGCCTGATGAAATGCCTGAATTTAGTTTTGACGTAGGAATAAAGATTGCCAATCTACTGAAAGATGCAAGCCTAGTCAATTCC
>DNJI01000074.1 GCA_003489145.1 Gammaproteobacteria bacterium
AATCACTTCAGTGTAAACACCGCCACGCACATTAAAAATCGATTTTAAACGCATAAAACGAGGACTGGTTGCCGCCACTAAATCATCTAAAATTTGGTTAGTGACCGCCTCATGAAAAGTACCCTCATCACGAAATGACCAAATATACATTTTTAAAGATTTAAGTTCGACACAGGCTTTATCAGCAATATATTCTAAATGTAGCGTGGCAAAATCAGGCTGCCCAGTTTTTGGACACAAACAAGTGAACTCTGGCATATCGATTCTAATAACATAATCACGATTGGCATTAGGATTATCAAAAACTTCTAACTCTTTATTGGGCTTACTTGGCATTGGATACATCCTTAAATGAAAATTTATCGACTATTTTATCAAGATAATGGGTAAATTTTCCATGTCTATAAAAATAGAAAATTAAAATAAATAATAGCATGAGTACGTGCACCCACCATAACCCTACGATTGGGATTGAATCACCGCGCTCCAGGGTAGATTTGGCAATTAATAAAGCGTTGTTATATAAGATAAAGATAACCACGCCAATCAATACCCCTAAATTTTTACCACCTCTAGGCGAGGCCTTACCAAGCAAAATACCTAAAATGGATAAAATTAATACACTCAATGGTTGCGATAAACGCCATTGCAACTCAGCGGTGGCTTTAAGGTCATTAGAGCCTAGCAAATCTAGTGTCCCCTGCCCTTCAACCTTGCTGTAATTACTGGCAGATCTTTGCACTTCACCATCAATAATTTGCAAATCATACAAATCAAAATTGAGAATTTTTTTATTAGTTTCACCCGGGAATCCGTGATAACGTGTCCCTTCTTTTAAGCGTAAATACACACTACTAGTCGTTGCATCGGTGTATTTTTGAGCTTGTTTAGCTAATGTAATTATTGGCTCACCACCAGCTAAAGCATAAATGAAAATCTCTTCCATTGCTTGGTCGCTACCTTGATTGCTGTCTTTAACTTTAGAGGCATAAAAAACAATCTCACCATCTTTAAACTCTTGAAATTCACCTTGTTTAATGAATGAAAATTCTGAAGCATTCTCAGTGCGATCCATAATCATGCTTCTTTGTTGTTTAGACCATGGCACTGCAACCGTGGTTAAAAATAAAATAAACACAAAGATAGTTATTGTGATTGGCTGAATAAACACCATAAGGTGCTTGTCACCTAAACCGAGAGAGTTCATTACAATCGCTTCAGAACTTTTATACAGTTTGCTAACTGATAAGATAATCGCTAAAAATAGAGACAATGACAAAATCAGAGGGATGTCTCTAATCATTTTAAAGCCAATCAAAGGAAGCAAATCCACCACAGGAATGCCTTGTCTAAGGCTCTCCTTAATAACCAAGACCAGTTGATTTCCAAATACAACCAAACCAATCACAATAAACACGGCTGCCAATAATACCAATACATTACGCATTAAATATTTGGCAATAATTGTGTTAATCAAGCGCAAAGCTTGCTTAAAAATAGAGGCTGGCTTCATGACTTATAAGTATAAGCGAAGGCTTGCATTAAGGGGTTTTTTATTTCTTTTGTGACATTGATGAGAAGAACTCGTCATTGGTTTTGGTCAATTTCAAACGATCAATTAAAAATTCTGCCGCTTCTACTGTGTCCATCGGGTGCAAAATCTTACGCAAAATCCACATCTTCTGTAATTCTTTCTCATCGGTAATTAACTCTTCACGACGCGTACCAGAAGCATTAATATTAATGGCTGGGAAAATACGCTTTTCACTTAAGCGACGCTCAAGATGTAATTCCATATTACCGGTGCCTTTAAATTCTTGATAGATAACTTCATCCATCTTAGAGCCGGTATCAACTAGTGCAGTCGCAATAATAGTAATACTGCCGCCATTTTCAATATTTCTAGCTGCACCAAAAAATCTTTTTGGACGCTGTAATGCATTTGCATCAATACCACCGGTTAACACTTTACCCGAAGAAGGTGCAACGGTGTTATACGCTCTTGCAAGACGAGTAATAGAGTCAAGCAAGATAACAACATCCTTACCCTGCTCTGCGCGTCTTTTAGCTTTTTGAATCACCATTTCTGCCACTTGAACGTGGCGCTTTGCTGATTCATCAAAAGTTGAGGCAATCACTTCACCACGTACAGTGCGGGCCATTTCCGTTACTTCCTCAGGACGCTCATCAATCAACAATACAATGAGTTCACATTCTGGATGGTTGCGAGAGATTGAGGTAGCAATATTTTGCATAATCATGGTTTTACCGGCCTTAGGCGGTGCAACCAATAAACCCCTTTGCCCTTTACCAAAAGGAGAGACTAAATCAATAACTCGCGCTGTAATATCTTCAGTACCGCCATTACCAATCTCGAGCTTGATTCGTTCATCTGGATGAATAGGTGTTAATGAAGAAAATGGCACTCGATTTCTAACACTCTCTGGGTTTTCACCATTAACTTCAGATACTTGAACCAATGCAAAATATTTTTCCCCTTTCTTGGGTGCGCGAATTTTTCCCGCAACCAAATCACCCGTAGACAAATTAAAGCGTTTAATTTGATT
>DNJI01000120.1 GCA_003489145.1 Gammaproteobacteria bacterium
GCTTTACGTGTATGGCGAGCAATCCATCTTAACCGAGCTTGAAGAGCACAACGTAGTGATTAACTATTCTTGCCGACAAGGGCATTGTGGGTCTTGTGTATTGCAGTTGTTATCTGGGGATGTTATACATCAAGATTGCTTAGTTCCACTCTCCCAAGGTGAGATCTTAGCCTGTCGTGCAACACCTATTACCGATATTAAAATTGGTTTAAGAGATTTTTAGTCAATCGAGCGTTCAGCTAAATAAGCCAACACTTCATCAGCATTGCCTTTAAACACCACTCGATTCATTTTTTTCTGAATTTGGTAATCATACATCGGGTCGTAATAACCCACTAGTAGCTCTTCTACCACAGGATAAAACCCATCAGATTCACCTTGATCTCTATAACGACTCTAATGCACTATTCACCAGTTTTAACATCAGCTTGGTAGCGCTCTAAACCTAGACGTCTTTGTATTTTTTCTAGGCTTCGTAACCAATAATTAGCAGAAATTATCGAAGCCATTAATAGGGTCCTGAGTAATAAAATCTTGCTGCATGTTAATGACATACGCATCCATGCTCACTTTTAGGCGCTCTTCAACACTAGCCTCAAGTAAGACCAGCTCTGCTTGAGTAGTTTTATGTTGCACACATTGAGGAATATGTACCGTGCCTACATTTGAACCTTCATCTTCAAATACCAAATGTGAACACGCTTGTTTTTTAATAAGCTCAATGGCCAATGCATTTTCAAAGTTAATCTGTGTCGGTTGCGGTGTGGTGGTGTTACCAAATGCCGAGCCACGATGGTTAGCCAAACCTTCAAGGTCAATCGTATCTTTAAGGGTATCAAGTAATAAAGTTTTGCCACAACCAGTTTGCCCACCAATCACAATCGGTGTGATTGTATTCATGATTCGATCTGTTTCATCAATCAAAAATCGACGCAATGCTTTGTATCCACCTTTGATACGTGGATAGTTAATCCCAGAAGCCTCATAAATCCACTGTTGAGTGATTTGGCTACGCATTCCTCCACGAAAGCAATAAAGTGCCCCATTTGGGTTGTTTTTGATAAATTCAAGCCACGTATCTAGTCTTGCTTGTTTAATCTCGCCCTGGACTAATTCATGCCCCAAGGCAACGGCTTGTTCTTGGCCTTTATTTTTATAGCAAGTACCAATAAGCTCGCGCTCAGAATCACTCATTAACGGCAAGCTTTGCGTAAAAGGAAAGGCACCTTGGTCAAACTCTATCGGTGCACGCGTATCAATCAGCGGTGTATCACCAACAAACAGCTGAGTAAAATCAGCTATCTGGGTAAGCTCACTCGACATTGATTTGTACTAATGGTTTGCCATTATCAAGTTTAATGATTTCGCCAATTTTTTCTAGGTCGAATCCTGCTTCTGTCATCATCTCATTAAATGCTGCTTGCGCAGAGTCTGAAACCATAATTAATAGTCCACCACTGGTTTGAGGGTCGCAAATAATCGATTGCACTTCAGAACTCATTGGGCTTAAGTTATGACCATAGCTGTCAAAATTACGTTGTGCTCCACCTGGTGAGCAACCATTTGCTAGGTAGTCTTTAATGTTCGGCAATATTGGTACTTTATTGTAGTCGATCACTGCTGCGACATTAGAACCTAAACAAACTTCAGATAAATGCCCGCCCAAGCCAAAACCAGTAACATCGGTAATTGCATTTATCCCATCAATGGTCGCTAATTTGCAGCCAATATCATTGAGTTGACACATAGTATCAATAGCGCGAGTCTCATCTTCTTTGGTGATTTTCTTTTGCTTTTGTGCAGTGGTTAAAATACCAATACCCAAAGGCTTAGTGAGATAAATTTGATCACCCACTTGAGCCTTTGAATTTTCTTTTAGATGCTCAATTTTTACTCGCCCTGTAACGGCCAAACCAAAAATTGGCTCAGGAGAGTCAATACTATGTCCGCCAGCCAGCATCATCCCTGCTTCTTGGCATACACTACGTCCGCCTTCAATCACTTGCTGCCCCACTTCAGGTGGTAGTTTATCCAGTGGCCAACCAAAAATAGCAATTGCCATTAAAGGTGTGCCACCCATAGCGTAAATATCACTAATGGCATTGGTGGCGGCGATACGCCCAAAGGTAAAAGGATCATCCACAATAGGCATAAAGAAATCGGTGGTACTAATCACTGCCTCACCATTGCCAAGGTCATACACCGCAGCATCATCACGCGAATGATTGCCCACCAGTAAATTAGGGTCAACTATTTCTTCAATAGACGAACTTAAAATTGTATCTAAAACTTTAGGGGAAATCTTACAACCACAGCCTTGACCATGACTATATTCAGTTAATTTTATGTTCAAATTTGATGGCATTAATAATGTCCTTTTTTCTAATTTTATGTTGGGCATTTTTATAAATATTAGCCTCTAATTGTTGCAATATGGCTTCCAAACTAAGCATATTAAGTGGCAATAGTAAATCAAACAAAGCTTTATCACCCCTAGCAAGTTTGATTTGGTTGACTAAACTTTTGTCTTTACTTGGTTGTTTATTTTTAAGTGCAACAAACAAAATACTGATGAAAGCACCAATGGCAATGCCCAGCAATAGGTAGTAGTATTTTAAATTGTTAGTTGGCGGATTATCATTAATGTTTGACGGCTTTTGATCTATTTTTTTGATTGGCTTTTGCACGCCTTTTTTACTTTTAATTTGAATGCTAATCGGCTTGGTTGCAATGCTTTTTTTACTTTGGGTTATTTTGTCAAAGTAGTCAAACTTAAAACTGGGTATCACAAAATCCTGCCCACCAACAATGGCGAATTTTTGCTGCCATTGATTGTAGCTAAACTCGGCTTCATCGCTGTAAATGGTAGCCCCTTCAATATCAAGGCTAAACTTCTGGATGTCTTCAAAATTACCCTTGCCATGAATCGTAACCGTTAAATTAACGGCCTTTCCTTGTGTGGCTTGGGTTTTGTCAATGCTGGATTTAATATTGAAATCACCAAAAATCCTTAATGCATCTGGCAAAGGTTTGACGGTTAATGTTAATGGATTTGAGTGGATTTTTCTTATTTTGGCAGTCGATAAATTACCAAATATATTATTATTTTGATTGCCAATACTAGCCACTGCACTTGGGATGTTAAACGTGCCAAAATTATCAGCACTCAGTCGGTAGCTAAGTGTGTGAATGTTGTAATTGTCATCAGTGCTTTGAGTGGATTTTTGATTTTTTATAAATAACAAATCTTTCACCTCTGGCATAGCGATGCTAACCGGGCTATTTGATGTGAGTGATTTTTTTTCTTTAAAAATTACTTTTAGATTGATTTCATCACCCAAGAAAAAC
>DNJI01000011.1:0-155 GCA_003489145.1 Gammaproteobacteria bacterium
AGAATTATTTTGCCAGAACCAGAGTCGTTACTCACCAAAGCATCAAAGATGCCAGGTTTAGATGGGCAAAAAATGAGTAAATCTTACGGTAATACCATCTCTTTACGCGATACTGAAGATGAGATAACAACCAAAGTTAAGCGTATGCCGACCGA
>DNJI01000011.1:553-3450 GCA_003489145.1 Gammaproteobacteria bacterium
GTGTATTCAGATGAGTCAACTTGTGAATGGGTGGTTGAAGGTTGCACCAAGGCGAAAATGGGCTGTATTGAGTGTAAACAACCGGTGATTGATGCGATAAAAGACGAGTTAATGCCAATGCAAGAGCGCATTGCTAAATATCAGGCCGACCCTGAATTAATTAAACAAATTATCCATGAAGGTTCTGAAAAGGCTAGAAGCGTCGCTAAAGAAACCATGGCAGAAGTTAGAGAAACCATGGGAATTACTTATTAATGGAAAGACTACAAAAACTCATTGCTACCGCTGGATATGGCTCACGTCGTTGGGCAGAAAGGCTAATTGAACAAGGCCGTGTTGAAGTTAACAATAAAACAGCGAGTATTGGCGACAAGTGTGAAATTACCGATAGAGTTAAAATCGATGGGCGAAAAATCGACCTCGAGCGTTATAGCGAAGAAGAAACCAAGGTGCTGATTCTTAATAAGCAAGCCGGTGTTATTTGCTCAAATAAAGACGAAGAAGGGCGAAAGAGTGTTTACGACCTTTTGCCTAAAGAGTCTCGATGGGTAATGGTTGGCCGATTAGACCTTAACACTTCGGGGTTGTTATTGTTTACTAATAACGGTGATTTAGCCAATAAACTCATGCATCCATCCTCTGAAATCGATCGTGAATATGCAGTGCGAGTACTTGGCCAAGTGGAGAGTGAAGACCTTAAGCAACTCACTGAAGGGATCGAGCTAGATGATGGTTTTGCCAAGTTTAGCAGCGTAAATGTTGGTGGTGGTCAGGGTGCTAACCGTTGGTATAAAGTCGTACTTAAAGAAGGTAGAAAACGTGAGGTAAGACGCTTATGGGAAGCGCTAGGTTTTAAAGTATCACGATTGATTCGTGTACGTTTTGGTGAGATTCGCCTGCCAGAAAATCTCAAAGCCAATCAGTTTGATTATCTTAAGCCAGGACAAGTTAATTTATTACTTCGATCTGTTAAGTTGAAATAGCCGTTTTTAGATGCTCAAATAGCCGTTGTGCTCTAGTATAATTGCGTTTTTAATGAATGACTTTTAAGTATTAATGTCTGATTATAAATCTACTTTAAATCTACCTTCAACCAAGTTTGCAATGAAGGCAAACCTTGCCAATCGAGAGGGTGGTTTTTTACAAAAATGGCAAGATGATAATCTGTATGCGCGCATTCGTGAGCATAATCAAGGTAAGCCAAAATTCACCTTACATGATGGCCCTCCGTATGCGAATGGCGATATTCACATTGGCCATGCGGTTAACAAAGTACTTAAGGATATTATTGTTAAATCAAAATCTTTATCGGGTTTTGATGCGCCGTATGTGCCTGGCTGGGATTGCCACGGCTTGCCGATTGAGTTGAATGTCGAGAAGAAAAAAGGCAAAGTAGGGCAAAAGATCAGTGCTAATGACTTTAGAGCCGAGTGTCGCAAGTATGCTGACACACAAGTGGCTAAGCAAAAGCAAGATTTCCAACGTTTGGGTATTTTGGGTGATTGGGGTAATCCTTATTTGACCAAAGATTTTAAATACGAAGCAGACATTGTTCGAGCGCTGGGTGAGATTGTTGAAAATGGCCATGTTTCTAAAGGCTACAAGCCCGTTCATTGGTGTACCGAATGTGGTTCGGCATTGGCTGAGGCTGAAGTAGAATACAAAGACAAAAAATCTGATGCCATTGATGTTAAATTTAAACTGATTGATGATTCTATCTTTGCTGTTGATAAACCAGTATCGCTGATCATTTGGACAACCACGCCTTGGACGCTACCTGCGAATGAAGCGGTAGCCTTACATCCTGATTTAGACTATGTCTTAGTTGATGTGGGTGATGAATATTATTGTTTAGCGCAAGCTTTAGCTGAAAATGCAATCTCACGTTATGGTATTGAAGGTGCCACCATTGGTGAGCAAACTTTTTCAGGTAGTGAAATTGAAGGGCTTAAGGCTCAACACCCGTTTTATGACAAACAAGTCCCTGTGATTTTGGGTGATCACGTTACCACTGAAGCCGGTACGGGTGCAGTGCATACAGCGCCCGCACATGGTCAAGAAGACTACGCTGTTGGTTTGAAATACAATTTACCAGTTGAATGCCCTGTTGATGGGCGTGGTGTGTTTTTTGAAGACACCAAACTTCTGGGTGGGCAGTTTATTTTTAAGGCCAATGCCAGCGTTATTGAAATTCTTGAGAATGCCAATACATTGGTTAAGTATGAGCCGTTAGAGCATTCATACCCGCATTGTTGGCGCCATAAAGCCCCGGTTATTTTTAGAGCAACGCCGCAGTGGTTTATCTCTATGCAACAAAATGGCTTGAGGGATAAGGTTAATGTTGAAATTCCAAAAGTTGAGTGGATTCCAGATTGGGGTAAAAAGCGTATTGAGTTGATGGTGGGTAATCGCCCAGATTGGTGTATTTCTCGTCAGCGATTTTGGGGTGTGCCAATTACGTTATTTGTACACAAACAAACGGGTGAATTACACCCTAACACCAAAGAACTTTTTGCAACCATCTCAGCCAAGATTGAACAAGGTGGTATTGAGGCTTGGTTTGAATCTGACATTACAGATTTCTTAGGCGATGAAGCCGGTGATTATGATAAAACCACTGATACGCTTGATGTGTGGTTTGATTCAGGCGTTTCTCATTACGCGGTATTAAAAGCTAGAGAAGGTTTGTCTGATGTGGCAGATTTATATTTAGAGGGTTCTGATCAGCATCGTGGTTGGTTCCAATCTTCATTGATTTCATCTTGTGCTATCACCGGAAAAGCACCTTATAAACAGGTATTAACCCATGGCTTCACCGTCGATAAAGACGGTAAAAAAATGAGTAAGTCGGTGGGTAATGTGATGTCACCACAAAAAGTCATTAATAATTTGGGCGC
>DNJI01000011.1:3844-4718 GCA_003489145.1 Gammaproteobacteria bacterium
TTAAAACGCTCAGCTGATTCGTATCGTCGTATTCGTAATACCGTTCGTTTTATGTTGGCAAATATGCAAGGTTTTGACAACAATCAGCACTTGGTGAGTCATAATGATATGCTAGATTTAGACAAGTGGATTGTGTCCAAAACAGCTGATTTACAAGTGCAAATTTTGCAAGGCTATGATGAGTACAATTTCCACCATGTCATGCAGTTAATTTTGAATTTCTGTACCAATGATTTGGGCGGATTCTACCTAGATGTTATTAAAGATCGTCAATACACCACAGGCGAAGATTCACTGGCAAGACGTAGTGCACAAAGCGCACTTTATCATATTGCACAGGCGATGGTACGCTGGTTAGCGCCGGTGTTATCGTTTACTGCAGAAGAGATTTGGCAAACATTGGAAGAAGAAAATAGTGAAAGTATTTTCTTGCAAGACTGGTACCAAGGTCTAAATGCAGGTTATGAAAATGATTCGATTGAAACTGCGCGTCAAATCAACCCAGCCATTCGCAAGCAAATGGAAGGCATGCGCAGTGATAAAATCATTGGCTCTTCATTAGATGCTGAAATTGATGTTTATTGTTCAGATGAGATTTACCAATCACTATCCAAGTTAGGCGATGAGCTACGCTTTGTGTTTATTACTTCTTATGCTAGAATTCACCCTATCAGTGAACAAGCCGATGACTGTGTTGAGGCGGGAGCAGGGGTAATGATTAAAGTTTCAAAAAGTGAACATGAGAAATGTGTACGTTGTTGGCATCACCGAGCCGATGTGGCCAGCCATGACGAGCACCCTGAACTCTGTGGTCGTTGTGTTGAAAATATTGCTGGTGATGGTGAACAAAGAGTATTTGCCTAATGAGGCAGCT
>DNJI01000124.1 GCA_003489145.1 Gammaproteobacteria bacterium
GCACTTTGGTAGGCTTTTTTGATAGGAGCAAATAATTTACCCACACCAGAGCCATGCAAGGCGGAAATATAATGCACGCTAGCATAATTGACGAACGAGAGCTTAACTTCAAGTTTGCGCTTTACTTCTGATTTTTGATACTCATCCAGCCCATCCCATTTATTAATAGCGATCATTAATGCTCTGCCTTTATCAGCAATCATACCGAGTAGGGTGGCATCTTGTTCGGTCACCCCTTCACGAGCATCTAACACTAGGATAACCACGTGTGATTTTTCTAGAGCATCAATGGCTTTAATGATTGAGAATTTTTCAATTTTTTCATGGGTGGAGCGTTTACGGCGAATACCGGCAGTATCGATCAGCGTGTATTTTTGCCCTTCACGCTCAAAAGGAATATAGATGCTATCACGGGTGGTGCCTGGCAAGTCAATTGCTAGCACGCGCTCTTCACCAAGAATGCGGTTAATCAGCGTGGACTTTCCTACATTAGGCCTACCCAGCACTGCAACAGCAATACCTTCAACATCTTCATCACTGTCTTCGTCATCCGTTACCTGAGGTAGCAGCGGTAACGTATGGTCGATTAATTCCTCAATACCTTGGCCGTGTTCGGCTGCAATTAAGATCGGCTCTCCTAATCCTAATTCATAAAATTCTGCTGCTAGACTAAGGTCTAATCCTTCAGCCTTATTACAAACTAAAACAATCTTTTTCTTGAGTCGACGCAATTGTGCACCAATTTCTCGATCCAGACCAATAACACCATCTCTAGCACTAACGATAAAATAGATAATATCAGATTCTTCTAAAGCGTTTAATACTTGGCCTTGAATGCCACTATCAATTTCATTGACTTCATTGGTTAAACCACCGGTGTCAATAATGGTGACAAAAGTTTCGCTGTCGTCATCTAATAAAACTTCTGTATATTGACGATCACGCGTTAGGCCTTCAAAGTCAGATACCAAGGCTTGGCGTGACTTGCTTAAGCGATTAAATAGTGTGGACTTACCTACGTTCGGGCGTCCAACTAATGAAATGACAGGTAAACCCATAATGTAAAAAGCGCTAGTTAAGGTCGTTTAACTTAATTTGAATTAAAGCTCGCAACTCTGAATCAGTTGATAATTGAGCTAAGGCTAATTGGTAATGTTTTTTAGCAGAGTCAATATTATTTTTTGCTAAATAAATATCGCCTTTGGTTTGGTTGTACAAAGCACTAAAAACTGAATTTTCATCAGCGTCAAGGGTAGACAATGCTTGGTCATGGCTACCTATTTGCAAATAAATAGCAGCTGATCTAAGCTTAGCCGTATGGGCAATAAATTCATTTTCAGACTTTAATAATGGCGATAAATGCTCAAGTGCTTGCTGATAATTACCCGCTGACACCGCATGTTTTGCCATCATTAATATAGATTGTTGTGCGTAACCACTGTCTGTGTGATCGCTTTGTAAAGTCGTTAATGCTGGTGAATTAGGGTTCGATACAACGGATAAGTAAGCAGAGCGTGCGTTAATAGTTTGTTCACTCTGGTAGTTGTTGTAATAGTCAAAACCCCATATGCCTGATAAGCCCATGACGATACCTGCAATAATTTGAGGTCCGTTTTCTTTAAGCCATTTTTTGATTTGCTCGGCTTGTTCGTCTTCAGTTTTACCTACTTCAATGAAGTTTTTCATATCATGGTTCTCTTAATTTTTAAAATATTGAATCGCATCTTCTAGACTCATGGCTTGTTGCTCACCTTGGTCTTTAAGTGGTTTAATCGCGATTTGATTGTTTTGCACTTCTTCTTCACCTAGAATTAATGCATAATCAGCATTGGCTTTATCTGCCTTTTTAAATTGCGCTTTAAAACTACCTAAAGTGATGTCATTATAAAGTATTGCCTTGGGTAATGCATGATGCAGTTGTGCGGCAATTTGCATAGATTTAAGCTGTGCGTTTTCACCCAGCACGACTAAATAAATAGATAAAGGTGATTTTCCTAAAGTAATATCTTGCGCTTCTAATAGTAAAACTAAGCGTTCTAAGCCTAAAGCAAAGCCAACTGCAGAGGTTGATTTTCCGCCCATTTTCTCTACCAAGCCATCGTAACGGCCACCAGCACAAATCGTACCTTGTGCACCTAAGTCGGTTGTAGTCCATTCAAATACGGTGCGGTTGTAATAATCTAGACCTCTAACCAAGCGCGTGTTGATGACATAAGGGATATCTAAGCATTGCAAATACGCCTTGAATTCGTCAAAGTGTTTGCTTGATTCCTCATCTAGATGATCCATGAGTTTGGGTGCGGCATTAATCAAAGATTGCATGTCTTTATTTTTACTGTCTAGAATACGTAGCGGATTTGATGACAAACGCCTTGTGGAATCTTCATCCAGTTGATCTTTGTATTGAGTGAAATAATTAACCAATACAGATCGATAGTTTGCTCTTGCCTCAGTTGAACCTAGTGTGTTGATTTCTAAAGTGAGATTTTTTAAACCAAGGCTTTGCCATAGTGAATGAGTCATCGCCATTAGTTCAGCATCTATTTTGGCAGTATTGGCACCAAACACCTCAACACCCACCTGGTGGAATTGACGGTAGCGACCTTTTTGCGGACGCTCATGTCTAAACATGGCGCCTTGATAAAAGACTTTTTGGATGCCTTCTCTAGGCAGGTTGTGCTCAATCATGGCGCGTACACAGCCAGCAGTACCTTCAGGTCTTAAGCTTAAACTTTCACCACTAGATTCTTTCCAAGAGTACATTTCTTTTTCAACAATATCAGTCGCTTCACCAATTGCACGGCAAAAAGTATCTGTTTTTTCGACGATGGGTGTGCGAATGTTTTTAAAGCCATAAGAGATAAACAAATCAAAGATTGTTTTTTCTAACGACAGCCACAAGACAGAGTCCTTAGGTAATAGGTCGTTCATTCCGCGAATAGCTTGGATTTTGTTAGACATTGCTGTTATGAAAAATTAATTAAGTTATTTTACCAATAATTACAAGGCTTTACTCCGTTTAAGTCCGACCTATTTTGTAATAAATAGAAATGACAAAAAACACAAAAGTGGCAAAAAATAAGCGAATACCAATAAGTAGAAAAATATCAGCTCCAAAGAATACAAAGAGCAAGGTGTCTTCAATAATAG
Organism: Gammaproteobacteria bacterium; assembly: GCA_003489145.1. Classification (GTDB taxonomy): domain Bacteria; phylum Pseudomonadota; class Gammaproteobacteria; order PS1; family Pseudothioglobaceae; genus Thioglobus_C. The sequence goes on from DNJI01000124.1 coordinate 3,151, forward strand.
CGTGGGCTACCATTAAAAAATAGCAAACCGATACCACCTGTTGTTTGCTCATGTATTGTGCTTCTTTTAAAAGTACACCAGCACCGTAAGTAATACCGATTAAAACACCGGTTATTAAAGCCATGATTGTGCTTAGATGATGATCAAATTTTTGTAAGAAATTTAAGCCTTTGATTAAGGTGATAATAAAAATAACCAGACTAACTAAAATAATAATTTCTATTGAAAGTAAGACAGATTCATAAATTTTTTGTAATAAAAAATCAATGAAGTTTGTAGGCGTTATCGAAGTTGTTTGGTATAAAGCATTAGCAACCTCGTTAGGATTGTCGAACAATATTTCTGCTGGAATCATTAGCAAGGGTGTTAGCACTACAAATGCCATAACCAGTCTAAAGCTTATTGATTTTATCCAGCCAATACCCAATTTTTTCATAATAGCCGATTCAACAGGGATTGAGTGCATCACACCAAGAAATAGACCTAGCACTGTCCAATCGTAGACACTTAGACCTAGAGGAGAAGCAAAGGCAATAGCAGCATACAGATTAAGAAACACACCAGATGCTAGGGCTAATGCCGCTTCTGGTGGTAAATTAAGTAAAGTAGTAAAAGGTGTAAATACTTGAGCAATAATAGGCATTAACTCAAAATACAATAATAGCTCTGCTAATAAAAAATAAGGAATAACAGTGCTAAGAATGATTTTAGCAGTTGAAATTGAGCTGCTAATAAAGGCCTTAGTGTCAAATATCACAAATTAGAAATTCCACTTGGAACATGTCCTGTTGGCACGTACTGGGAGGCAGATTGACAGTGCTTGTGCTGATCATCAAAAAAGATATCTGCACCAAACTCTTTTAAGAAAATACCTTTGTCAAGCCCACCTAAAAAGAATGACTCATCGATACGAATTCCCCATTCACGCATGGTGTGAATCACGCGTTTGTGTGAGGGGGCAGAACGTGCTGTGACTAAGGCTGTTCTAATAGGGTTATTCTCCACAGGAAAGGCGGATTGAATTTTATGTAATGATTTTAAAAAACACTTAAAAGGTCCAGCCTTAAGTTCAACATTGGCTGATTTTTTTTCGTTTTCCTCAAAGGCCTCAATGCCTTTTTCTTGGTAGATTTTTTCTGCCTCGTCTGAAAAAATCACTGCATCACCATCAAAAGCGATGCGTAATTGCGTGTCGTGAGAATCGTTTGAGCCAGAGCCAACAATAGAAGCGGCAGCAAAACCTGATTCTAGTGCTTTTTGCACATCCTGATAATTGCTCGATAAAAATAAGTCTGCCTCAAAAGCACCAACCAAGGTGTGCGTGCTTTCACCACGAGTGAAGGCTGCTCGCGAGATGTTAAGACCATAATGTTCGATCGAATTAAAGATACGTAAGCCTGTATCAGCGCTGTTGCGAGAGAGTAAAATAACATCAATTGGATTTTGCTTGGTATTAAGCTTTAACAGTTTTTTAACCAGTGTAAATCCAACACCAGGTTTTAAAATAACCTCTTCATTTTTTTCTTGGTGTTTGGCATAAGCCTCCACACCATGCTCTTTAAAAATTTGATGTGATTCATCTAAATCAAACAAAGCTCTTGATGAGATTGCAATGACAAGCTTCCCTTTAGCTTCTGGGTCTACAGCGTCTGCCATGATATTCCTTGAGAAGGTGAATTGGATTTAGCCAAGAGAGGCTGCTCTGGGGTATATTTACTTAAGCAGTAATCTAACCATCTTTCGATAAAAGTATTGAGTTCCCATTGTATATCCATATCAGAACATTTAGCTAAGAACGGATGATTGGTGTTAAGAGTAGTTTCGTTACACACTGAAATAACCTCAAGTAGGTTGGCATCAAAGTACACTTTAAATTTAATATCAGGCCGACTGATTGATCCAGCAGGAGAGTCAATTTGGTGGGTTAGGATAAAAGTGGTGGTATAAGGTGTTTTTTCTTCTACAAACAAATGCAAATCTTTTTCACCTGTTTGCTTGGCAATACTATGATGAGAAATGATTGGTAGCAAAGGGATGAGTCGTGATATTTTTTTAAAATTGACTTCAAATAAGTCAGAAACTTGAGCATAACTCTTTGGCTTTTGTTGGTTGTACAAGTCTCTGATGAGTGCTGTTTCTAAATCCATTGCGTGTTGTATTCTAATTTTCCATCATCATGTAGTCTGTAATGGTTAAATCCAATCCTAGTTTCGTTGTCAAATTGTAGAGCGGTCGATGGGCATGAGATAAGCACAACATCATCGTTATTAAATTCACTGGCTTGGTGAGCATGCCCCCATAAAACTGCCTTTATTTTAGGGTATTTATTCATCACATTGAACAGTTCGTCTGCATTTTCTAATGAGAGTGAGTCATCCCAATCTGATTGCATGGAGACAATTGGATGATGCAGGGCAACAATGTTGTATTTGGCTACGCTATTTTGCAAGTCTTGATCAAGCTGGTCCAGTGCTTGTTTGGTGACATAGCCACTGGTTTTCGAGGGCTGAGTGGAGTCGATGGTGATAATTTCCCAATGACCTAGGCTGAATTTGGAAATTAACTGCTCAGAAAAAACTTGATTCAGATTCTCAATTTGGTCATGATTACCACTTAACACGACAATCTTAGATTCGATTGGCATAAGCATACGTTGTAAGACTTGGTAAGAATTGAGTGTGCCATTATGGGTGAGATCACCTGTAATCAACAAGGTGTCACAGTTGTGCTTAGTAACAGCCCTAATAACTGAAACTAAATTAGTGTGGGTATCCACCTCCATTGACTCTACTTGGTCATCAATATGACAATCACTGATTTGGATTAAGTCGTGACTTTGGTTCACGGCACTGATGTAAAGCTAACGCGATTACTCAATCCGGTGAGTAATTCATAGCTAATGGTGTCACTGTTATTGGCGACAACTTCAACCCGAAGTTGTTCATCTCCCCATAAAACAGCGTTATCGCCAATACTAGCTTTTGTTGAGCTGATATCGACACAAATTAGATCCATGGATACACGGCCAATCAATGGGCACAAGATGCCGTTAATCAATACAGGTGTGCCATTTTTGGCATGTCTAGGGTAGCCATCTCCGTAGCCAATCCCAACCACAGCCAGTGTGATGTCTTTATCTGCTATCCAAGTAGCACCATAGCCAACCGACTCACCTGCTTGCAGGGTTTTAATTGAGAGTATAGGCGCAGATAATGTCATGACTGGCTTGAGCTGATTGTTGGGTGTGTTAAATGGAGAGGCGCCATAAAGCATAATCCCAGGGCGTACAAAATCAAAGGCTGTTTCTGCTTGAGATAAAATCGCAGCAGAGTTAGCCATGGATCGATTGTTCGTTTTAGTTGTTAATTCTTTAAAATTGTTAAGCTGAGCTTTGTTCATAGGATGACCAATTTCATCAGCACAAGCAAAGTGACTCATAACGCAGGCAACCTTCACCAAAGGATTATCCTTAAGCAAAGGTAAACACTCTTTGTACTCATTGGTAGACAAACCTAGTCGATGCATGCCAGTATCAATCTTAAGCCAAATACTAACTGATTTATGAGTGTTATTAATAATGGTTATTTGTGATGCGTGGTGCACAACAATATGACAATTTAGCTCAATCGCTTGCTGTAGTTCAGCTTCTGAATACACGCCTGACAATAGCAAAATAGGGCGCTTAGTAATAGCTCGTAATTTTTCAGCTTCTAACAACTCACTAACAGCTAGCATGTCTGAACCGTCGATTAACGGATGAATATAATCCAAGTGATGACCATAGGCATTGGCTTTAATCATCGATACCACTTTGGCACCAGATGTTAATTGCTTAACAACCGATAAATTGTGAGTTAATGCTGATTGTGAAATTGAAGCCTTAGCACGCATATTAAATCTACATCAAAGTCATGTCGCTGTCATTAGGTGGAAACTGGTCAGGATTTGGTTGGTTTTGATCATAATCATGGGGGAATTGATCGTTATTTGTATAATTTTCAAAACGGGTGTATTCTCCAATCCAAGCGAGCTCAACCTTACCAGTCTCACCATTACGATGCTTGGCAATTTTCAAATCAGCCTTACCAACCTCTTCTGGGTTGGAGTAAGTATCATCATGATATTGTTCATCACGATAAACAAAACCAATGATATCGGCATCTTGCTCAATAGAGCCAGATTCACGTAAATCTGCCATTTGTGGCATACGCCCTTTGCCGGCTTTAGGTCGAGATTCAACACCACGGTTAAGTTGAGATAAGGCAATCACAGGTACATTGATTTCTTTAGCCAGTGCTTTGAGTGATCGAGATATTTCAGATATTTCTTGCACTCTGTTTTCACCCTTGCCATGGACGGTCATTAACTGTAAATAATCCACCATAATTACTGACAACTCAGGATACTGTCTTTTTATTCGACGCGCTTTTGCTCGAATTTCAGTTGGGGTGATAGATGGGGTTTCATCAATAAGAATATCATTACTCTCCAGTGCTCTTACAGCATGATTAAAACTATTCCAGTCGGTTTCTGTCATATCGCCAGAACGTATTTTTTTGCTGTCAATTCGGCCAAATGAAGAAATCATACGAAGTGTTAAAGCTTCGGTCGGCATTTCTAAAGAAAAGACCAGTACTGGTTTATTTTGTTCAATGGCAACATTTTCTATAATATTCATAGCAAAAGAAGTTTTCCCCATTGAGGGGCGCCCCGCAATAATGATCAAATCACCATTTTGTAAGCCCGAAGTCATTTTGTCTAATTCAGTAAAACCAGTTTCTAATCCTGTTAATCCACCTTGATTTTCTGCCCATTCATGTGCTGAATTAACCACATCTTTAATAATAGTTTTAACATTAACCACATCTTGTTTTCCACGAGTGATTTGCTCAGCGATGTTGAATATTTTCCTTTCAGAAAGGTCGATTAATTCTTGTAACTCAATATCTTTTGGGTGGTAGGCAACATCAGCAATTTCATGACT
>DNJI01000073.1 GCA_003489145.1 Gammaproteobacteria bacterium
CGAAGGCTTGGGCGATATTGGACTAATCTTAAGTGATTATCAGCAACTTACCAGTAATGGGGAATTGGAGGCAGCCGCTGATTTACAAACGAAAATTGATGAGTTAGATGCTTGGCAATACCTGCATAAAATCGAGGCAATTTTAAATCGCTTCACCCTTAATCCTGAGGCAATTTTATCCACACTTTCTGGCGGTTGGCGACGGCGCGTCATGCTAGCACGCGCCCTAATTCAAGCCCCTGATGTACTACTACTTGATGAGCCCACTAACCACATGGACATCACCGCTATTCTTGATCTGGAAAGAATGCTTAGGGAATTCCATGGTACTTTAATATTAATTAGTCATGATCGATCCTTTGTAGCCGGCATTGTTAATAAGGTCTTTGATTTGGATCGTGGCCACTTATCAGTGTTTGATTGCGGATATAAAGACTACGTCAAACGTAAAGACGAGCGATTACATGCCGAAGAGTTGTCCAATGCACGCTTTGACAAAAAACTTGCCCAAGAAGAGGTTTGGATTCGCCAAGGTATTAAAGCCAGACGCACTCGTAACGAGGGGCGAGTGCGTGCCTTAGAGGATATGCGATCCTCTTTTGTCAATCGTCGGAAAAAGCAGGGTGGTGTCAAAATTCACTCGGTGGAAGGTGATGAAAAACGTGTCTCTAAATTGGTATTCGAAGTCAAAAAAATTAACTATCAGATTGCCGGATTAACCTTGATCAAAGACTTTTCAATGATGGTATTGAAAGGTGAAAAAATCGGCATTATTGGCGGTAATGGCACAGGAAAATCTACTTTTATCAAACTGCTATTGGATGAATTACAGCCTGATAGCGGCACTATTCGTCGCTCCAAAACCATTAAACTGGCTTATTTTGATCAAATGCGTGAAAATCTTGATCTAAACATGAAAGCCATGGATTTTGTTTCTGGCGGACGTGAACAGATTGATATTGGCGGCAAAAGTAAACATATCATTGGTTATTTACGCCAATTTCTATTTACTGGAAAACAAGCCATGGCCCCTATCAGAATGTTCTCTGGTGGTGAGAAGAACCGATTAATGTTGGCCAAAATTCTTTCACAACCTGCCAACTTACTCATACTTGATGAGCCCACAAATGATCTTGACGTAGAAACGCTAGAATTGCTAGAAGAGATGCTGGTTGACTATACAGGCACCTTGATTTTAATCTCGCATGATAGAACCTTCTTAAACAACGTGGTAGGCTCTACCGTCGTCATGGATGGCGATGGCACAATCAACCAATATGCAGGTGGTTATGATGATTACCTTATTCAAAAGCAAGACAAGCTGAATGAGAAAAAAGCCAAAATAACCCCTAAAATTAAACCTAAAAGCAAAGCTGATAGTAAAAAACTCAGCTATAAGCAACAGCAAGAGCTCAAGCAATTACCTGATAAAATTGAAAAAACAGAGATTGAAATTGGCGAAATTCAATTACAATTATCAGATCCTGAATTTTTCCAGCAGCCCGAATCTCAAGATGCATTGATTAGGCTAGCTAGATTAGAAGCCGACCTTGAGCGTTATTATGAAAAATGGGGTGAATTAGAGTGAGTAACAATATTCCACTTATTGTTGATTTAGACCATACATTAATCGATACCGATTTATTGTATGAATCTTCTATAGCGGTACTTAAAAAAAGCCCGTGGCTGATATTACTATATCCTTTTTGGTTTGCTAAAGGCAAAGGCTATTTAAAATCTCAACTGGTTAAACGCTTTAATATTGATGCTCAAACACTACCCTACATTCAAGACACCATTGATTACATTATTGAGCGAAAAAAGCAAGGCTCTCCCATCATACTAGCAACGGCTTCGCACAAAGATTATGCCTTTGAAGTAGTCAAGTATTTTCAAACACGTAAAAATAATGAAACCATCGTTAATAATGATCAAAATTTAGATTTTTTTTCTGAAAAAACTGAAATTTTAAAAAGCAAACCAGCCGGTAACTCTTTGTTTGATGATGTAATGGCTAGCAACGCCGACTTTAACTTATCTTCTCACAACAAAGCGCAAAAACTCATTGAGCGCTTTGGTAAAAAACAGTTTGATTATATGGGGGACCATATGCGTGATCTGCCTGTTTGGGAAGCATCCAATTTATCAATTTTGGTTAATGTATCAGATAAAGTGATTAAAAAAACACAACACCTCAATACCTTGATTTTATCCCGGAAAAACTAAACCTGTTCCACTAGATAAGACAAAGTCCATAAAACTAAACCCACCAAGCTAGAAGCCACCAAAGTAAAAGCAATCACTTTCGCTAAAGCTAGGTGCTTACCTAAAATACGATTGTTTAAAAACCATACTATGTATGCAATTACAAAAATAAATAAAAAGAATTTAAAAATAAATCACCGCCTTAGTTTTTCTACTATTTTATCTGCTAACGCTTTAGAGATTCCATCTACTTTTACAATCTCATCACAACTGGCTTTTTGAATCTCTTGCAAGCCACCAAAATAATTTAACAACGCTATTCTACGTAACTTACCCACCCCTTTAATACTTTCGAGAGGGGAAGTCTGGCGTTTTTTAGCACGTTTTTTTCGATGATGTTTTATCGCAAAACGATGAGATTCATCACGAATATGATTCACCAGCATCAACGCTTGGTCATGTGGCGGAAGATTAATCTTTTGAGTTTTACCTTCCTTGACCGTTATTAATGTTTCCAACCCCGCCTTTCTACCTTCACCTTTAGCCACACCAACCAACTGAATCGACTCAATTCCGATCGAATCCATCACCATAATGGCTTGATTAAGCTGACCTAGGCCACCATCAATAAACACCACATCAGGCAAGGGCTTGTCTTCTTTTAATAATCGAGAATAACGCCTGAATACTGCTTGATTCATAGCTGCGTAGTCATCCCCTGGGGTAATGTCTTTAATATTAAAAGAAGACAAGCCCT
>DNJI01000081.1 GCA_003489145.1 Gammaproteobacteria bacterium
GCACCAACAATAACTGTCTTAGATTTAAAGACGTGGTAATTACCTGTACGTACATTAAAACCAACAGCACCCGCAACACGATTGTCTTGTGCATCGTCCATTAATAAGTGTGTCACCATAATACGGTTAAAAGTTTTACCTTCGTCCGCATTAACTTTCGCTGCTTCTGCAACGATAGGCTTATAAGATTCACCGTGAATCATAATCTGCCAGCGACCTTCACGCATGTATGCGCCTTTACCGATATCACCTTCAGGTAAATCAGCTCTCTTAGGATCCTTCATTAATGGAAGGCCCCATTCTTCAAATTTGTGTACTGCAGAGTCAACGTGACGAGCCATATCAAAAGCTAAGTCTTCACGAACCATACCCATCAAGTCCATACGTGCATAACGTACGTGATCTTCAGGATTGTTTTCGCCCCAACGGGTACCCATGTAACAGTTAATTGCGTATAGACCTTGAGCAACCGCACCAGAACGATCGATGTTTGCTTTCTCAGCAATTACAATCTTCTTGTCACGACCCCAGTATCTAGCTTCATAAGCAGCACCTGTACCACCTAGGCCAGCACCAACAACTAAAATATCAATGTTATCTTCAATAATTGTTTTCATTAGTAATATACTCCTTCTACAAGTTTCAAACCGTTAGACTCTAACGTATGTAAACCACCATCATCTAAACGAATTGACTCTGGCTCAAATGACAACAACTCACTGTCGCGGTCTGCTTGGCTTGGCTCTGGTTCGTTTCTGAAGTTAGGAATCGCTGAACCCCATGGCTTAGTAGTGATCGGTGATAAGAAGTTCTTCTCACGACCATCTCTAAATTTAACTTTCCATGCAATCGTGCCTTTTTCTTCATCACGAATTACACGAACGCTGTGTCCTAGTGGCGCAAAGTCTGCGTAACCACGCACGTCAATCGCGTTTTGTGGACATGCTTTAACACATGAGTAGCACTCCCAACACATATTAGGTTCAATATTCAAAGCACGACGATATTTCTTATCGATGTGCATAATGTCGGATGGGCAGATATCTACACAATGTCCACAACCATCACAACGAGTCATATATACAAAAGTTGGCATATTATTTTCCTCTCTTTTTAAATTAGTTAATTAATGTTAGTAGTGCTTAGGCGCTTCGCGCTTAATACCAAGACCCATATTCATAGGTGCATCTACCAATAGCTCCATAGAGTGTCTTTTTTGTTGCTCAGGATCATCTCTAGTAATAGTTGGTAAGTTCATTGCTGAACCGTTTGCTTTCGTTGTACGCTTTTCGTACGCTGCAAATGGCTTAAAGAACATGTGCGCAAACTTAGACCATAATACGCCGCCGAATAATGAAACCGCAGATAAAATGAATAAACCGAATGTTACGCCTGTGCCGCCACCAACATAAGACCAAATTAAAGCAAATGTTGAAGTTGCAATCAATGAAATACTAAACATGTCCATTGCTGAAATGTTGTACCATTTGTTGCCTTCTGCTGCTACGTCAACTCTGATGAATAACCAGAACCACCAGCCGCCGACTGCCAACATGATTGCGCCTACATGCCACAAAGTAGCATAAAGTGTGTTTGCTGCTTCAGCAGCACCACTAAAGATAATGATTGCTGTCATTGCATTGAATAAAATAAAACCATACATGGTAAGAAGGTGTGCAAGTTTGCGGTTGAAATTACAGAATTCACCCGCTGAAAGAACATCTACTACAATCGTAGAAACTGCAATACCTACTTTGTCGCCAGCACTTAGATCTTTAGTTGCATTTAATTTGCCTTTCGCAACATTTTCATTAAACCATCTCATGCTCTTTTTATGCCATACATCGACAAGTGTCATAACAATAACTAATGCGAACATTACGTAAATAAAGCTCTCCATAGTGCTGTATGAAATAGTTGCCGAAAGATCAGCAATCGGTGTTGTAGTGATATCCATTTTTCCTCCTTAGGGTTTTATTAATCACAAACTAAAACTATTAACAACCTTGTTAATAGTTTGGTAGTCCTTTTTTTCAATCTTGGATGCGTTTGAGTGCGCCAAAAATCAAATTATTATACTTATAAAAAGTTTTCTTTACAAGCAATAACTAATATAAGTCATTACTTATTTATTACTTAGCTGAGTGTCCGCTCAACTTAATTTCTACTTTGTCTTCTGCTTTAATAGTAGCGTAGTACGCTTGCAACACTTTAGCCACTTCAGGACGAGAGAATTCTTCAGGAAGATCTTCACCATCCGAAAGCATCTTACGAACCTTAGTACCAGAAAGAAGAACACGATCTTTCGCTTCATGTGGACAAGTCTTCATTGAAGACATGCCACCACATTCGTGACACCAGAATGTCCAGTCAATCTTAAGTGGTTGTGTCACTAATGCATCGTCAGCAATCTCATCAAAGATGTTATGTGCATCGAATGGACCGTAATAATCATCAACACCTGCATGGTCACGACCAACAATTAGGTGTGAACAACCATAGTTCTGTCTAAATAACGCATGTAATAATGCCTCACGTGGGCCAGCGTAACGCATGTCTAATGGGTAACCAGATTGTAAAATCGTGTTAGGAACAAAGTAATTTTCAATTAAAGTTGAAATTGCTTCTGAACGAACATCAGCAGGAATATCACCCGCTTTAAGACCGCCTAATACTGAGTGAATCATAACACCATCACAAATTTCTACAGCAAGTTTTGCTAAGTACTCGTGTGAACGGTGCATTGGGTTACGTGTTTGGAATGCTGCAACTGTCTTCCAACCTTTGTCGTCAAAATATGCGCGTGTTTCAGCTGGTGTCATGTACAAATCACCAAACTTCGCAGGGAAGCCACCATCTGATAAGACTTTAATAGGACCTGCAAGATTGTATTTACCTTGCGCTTGAACCATAACAACACCAGGATGCGCATCTTCAGTAGTTTTATAAACTGTTTCACACTCGTGGTCTTTATCAATCGTATACTTTTCAGTCACTGTCATTGTCGCAAGAATATCACCAGACTTTCCACTGATAATCGCCACTTCATCACCGGCTTTAACATCTTCATCGTCAGTTGATAACGTTACCGGGATTGGCCAAAATAAGCCATTAGCCATTGTCATGTTGTCACAAACACCTTTCCAGTCTGCCTCACCCATAAAACCTTCTAAAGGATTGAAGCCACCGATGCCAAGCATCACCACATCACCTTCTTCTCTTGAAGAACAAGTGATTTTTGCTAAAGATTCAGCTCTTGATAATTCTGCTGATAATGCATCGCCTGATAATGCTAGCGCATTAATTGTGTCGCTGCCGTGCGGCGGGACTAATTTTGACATGTCTGATCCTGTATTAATTTAAAAGGCGAAATTATACCGGCAGGCGTTTTTTAACGCATTATTTTATGGTGATATTTTAATATACCCCCTAAGAGATACTCTGTTAAAAACAGAGTAAAAAGGTCAGGAATTAACTTGAAAAAGTGTGTTTATGACGTCATACACGATTTAAAA
>DNJI01000034.1 GCA_003489145.1 Gammaproteobacteria bacterium
GCTACTACTGTTGCAATTGCGATTGCTTTTGTTAAGTTTTTCATATTTTCCCCTTGTAGAGTTATGTTTTAATTTCAGTAAAAATTTAATTTACCAAAGTACTATCGTACACGATTCATATTGACATGCAAGTCTATTAGTAATGGTTAATTTTGAATCAGAAATAAATATAAAAAAACCCACGGTGAAAATCACGATGGGTTTTTAATATGGTGCCGAAGACCGGACTCGAACTGGTGACCTACTGATTACAAATCAGTTGCACTACCAACTGTGCTACTTCGGCAACAATTTGAAATTATACCCAAACGGTCAAATCGCTCAATGATTATTTACAAAAAAATCTAATCTAATTTTCATTCAACACAGACGAAAAAATACCCTAATAAAAGGGCACTTTTTTGTTTTTTTATATAAGACTTAAAAACTAGGGCCAGCAGCGCCTGCAACTGCAGATTGTGCCAATGCATTGACTGCTTGCTTGTTTGCAGCTTTAGCCAAGGCAACGTCTTTAGTTTTCTTTGCGTCTTTAATCATCTTTCCGGTATCACGCCAAGCCATTTTAGCGGCCAGTGCTTTTTTATAGTTTGCGTCTGCGGCTTTGATCACAGCATCAAATGAATCACCACTAGCGACAATTGCTTTGAATGGACTAACTTTAACGGCGCTCTTTGCCTTTGGCGCACCTGCACTTTCCATCATGTACTGAATAACTGCCCTAAGCTCATCATCGGTACAGTCCATACAAGTACCTTTTGGTGGCATCATGCCTTTACCGGCTTTAGCAACCTTTAACAAATCATCCATGCCGCGCTTAATGCGTGGCGCCCATGCTGCCTTATCACCATACTTAGGAGCGCCGCCTACGCCAACGTTATGACAACCCTGACATTTTGCATAGAGCTCTTTACCGCCTCTACCTGCTTTAGCAGTAGGTGCAGCAGCGCTAGCGACTACTTTTTTCGGTTTAGGTTTCGGCTTCACCGCAACGCCACCGCCCAACTGGTGAACATACACGGCCAGCTTTTTAATTTGGGTTTTATCGATTACTTTCGATGCGCCAAAAGACGGCATAACAGCATCTTGTGTGAGTGGCTTATGACCTTGATTTACACCATGTAAGATAGTGCGAATAACCGATGCTTTCTGGTCGTCAGCTTTAAAACGATAAATACCGTCACTTAAGTTAGCACTACCCATAAACACATTACCCTTCATGGTTGGCCCATGACAACCGATACAACCTTTGGTCATGTAAAGTGATTTAGAAGCGGGGTTTGGTTTGCCGGCCGCACCCTTACCGGTTTCAACCAAGAAGGTTGCCAGTGTGTCTGCATCGGCATCCGAAATACCCATCATACGCGCCGGCATATTACCCTTACGGCCATTGGTAATGGAAGTGCTAATTTGCGCCAATGTACCGCCATACAGCCAATCATCATCTGCCAATACTGGGAAGCCGTCATTACCTTGGCCACCCGCGCCATGACACGCCGCACAGTTATCACCAAACAATACTTTGGCGGTTTTAATAGAATAGCTTCTGAGCTCATCATCACGAACAATGTCTTCTAATGAAGTTTTAGGATCAGCAATGGTTTTTTCTATGTCAGCAAACTTAGATTGTCGATAATCTTCAAGCTGCTTAACGCCTTCTTTATATTCAACAATCTGTGTCCAGCCTGCCGTACCTTTGGTGTGCTCACCAAACCAAGGGATGGTCGGGTAATAAAATGAATAAATAGGAATAGCAATGATGCCTAAATAAAGTGCCCACATGTACCATCTTGGCGGACGATTGTTTAACTCTCTAATATCGTTATCATCATCCCAAAAATGGCCAGTATTGTTTTCGCCTGGATATGGATTTTTATGTTCGCCCATTGTTACTCTCCTCGCTATTGTTCTTTATTGACAAAGTTATTTAATTCTTCAAATTTTTTTTTATTTTTAGGCCTAAAAGCATAAAAATAAGCGCTCACCATTAAAACAAATAGGATGAGTGCTGTCACGGCACCAATTTTATCAACCAGTGTCATTTATTCGCGGTAAACCACGCCATCTTCGAATTTAATCATATTGCCCAGTGATTGCAAATACGCTACCATGGCGTCCATTTCGGTTTTACCTTTGACCAAGTCTGCAGCCTCAGCAATATCACCATCAGTATAAGGCACACCCACTTTTCTTAGACCTTTCATATGTGCTTGAATACTTTCACCATCAACCATTGCGCTGTCTAAAAAGCGATATTTTGGCATCACTGATTCTGGCACTAGCGCTTGTGGATGGCGCATGTGCAAGATATGCCACTCATCTGAATACTTACCACCAACACGTGCTAAATCAGGGCCTGTACGTTTAGACCCCCACTGAAATGGGTGATCGTATTTTGATTCGACTGCTAAAGAGAAATGACCATAGCGTTCATTCTCATCTCTAAATGGTCGGATCATCTGTGAGTGACACAGGTAACAACCTTCACGTTGGTAAATATCTCGACCGGCTACTTCTAGCGCTGTGTTAGGACGCACACCATCGCCTGGCTTCCAATCTGCTAGCTTTTGACCCTCTGCACGTTGCCACAACAAGCTTTTAGTTGAACCGTCTGGCATTACTACCTCATCCTTAACCGCATCAGGATTGGTAAACAAAGGCACAATTTCTACAATACCAGCTAATGACACTGCGAACGCCATAGCCAAATACATTGCAAAAATGTTTTTTTCAAATTTTACTTGCAAGCTTTCTTTTCCGTTTTTATTTGCCATTGTTCTCTCCTCCTATGCCGTTGCCACTTGAGCAGAAACCTGCTCTCGGTTCGACTTACGAATGGTAATAATAATATTGATTAACATGGTGATTGCACCTAACACCACTAGTGCGCCGCCTGCTGCTCGCATTGCATAATAAGGGTGCATGGCTGATACTGATTCGGCGAAAGTGTAAGCCAACGTACCGTATTCATCATAAGCACGCCACATAAGACCTTGCATAATGCCTGACACCCACATTGCTATGATGTAAGTAACTGTACCAATGGTATGCACCCAGAAGTGAATGCCTAGTAACTTTTGTGACAATCGAACATTGAATATTTTCTCAACCATATGATATAGCGCACCCGAGGCCACCATAATATTCCAACCCAATGCGCCTGAGTGTACGTGGCCAATAGTCCAGTCTGTATAGTGTGATAGGGCGTTAACCGTTTTCGCTGCCATCACTGGGCCTTCAAAAGTACTCATAGCATAGAAGGCCAATGACATAATCAAAAAGCGCAAGATGTAGTCTTCACGTAAGCGCTCCCATGCACCTGAAAGCGTTAAGATGCCGTTAATCGCACCACCCCATGATGGAATGATCATGGCTAATGAAATGGTTACACCTAATGAGCCCGCCCAATCTGGCAACGCTGTATATTGAAGGTGGTGAGCGCCTAACCACACGTAACCAAACATCAGTGCCCAAAAATGAATCACTGATAGACGGTAAGAATAAATTGGACGCTCTGCTTGTTTTGGCACAAAGTAATACATCATGCCTAAGAAGCCTGCTGTAAGGAAGAAACCAACCGCATTATGGCCCCACCACCATTGAATCATTGCATCTTGTACACCAGAATAGATTGAATAAGATTTAAACCAATCTACCGGAATAGAAAGGTTGTTAATCACGTGAAGGTAAGTCACCATCACCATCATTCCCATAAAGAACCAGTTAGCCACATAGACGTGTGGCACCTTGTTGCGATCACGGATGTGAATAGTCATGATAAAGTTATACATATAACTCGCCCAAGAAATGGTTAAGAGAATATCAATCGGCCATTCTAGCTCTGCGTACTCTTTAGATTGGGTTAAGCCCAATGGTAGGGTTATTACCGCTAAAAGGATGACCAAGTTCCACGACCAAAAGGTAAACCACGCCATTTTATTAGACCAGAGCTTAGTTTGATTGGTGCGCTGGACAATATAAAAGGCCGAAGCCATTAAGGCCGAACCACCAAAAGCGAAAATCACTGCGTTGGTGTGTAGCGGTCTGAGGCGGCCGAATTGGAAATAAGGTAAATCAGTACCAAGGTCGTTTAAAAAAGGCCAAGCCAGCTCTGAGGCGATATAGACACCAATCGAGGTACCAACGACCAAATAAATTGAGGCCATGACGATGAAATACTTCACCACCTTTAAATCATATCTCTCTACTAAACTCATTAACCCTCTCCTCGATTCATTAATACCCTTGTCTTCATTCAATGGGATTTTTAAAATAAATGGTAATTCTACATAGACTGAATGATACCGTCAAGTCAATAATGGATTATTGATATAGATCAATTTCTACTATTTTTAATTAGTAGTCTAATGGCGATAATACTAAGCACTAAGGCCATTAAAAACCATTGTAGCGCATAGCCCAAATGCTTATCAACACTGCCATAAAACGGCTTCCATTGCCTAAAGAATCCCTTGTTGGATTTAATGTCAAGCTGAGCCAACATCGGAATGATTTGATAATTGGATAATTGCGAGAGCTGATCAAGATCTAACGACTGAATCAGTATTGGAAAAACTGTGCCAAGCGCTTGTTGTTTTAGCTCAATGCGTTGTTTGGGTTTAATCAAGCCGACTTCGATGGTGCTTGGTTGGCTGTCTATTTCAATATCAACAAGTTCACCACGTTTTCCGTGCCAAGGCACAAACCCACGATTCACCAAAATCGCTGTTTTTTCATTGAGCACAAATGGGGTTAAAACGTAGTAACCCGCATTGCCTTTAACAATCTGATTGTCATAAATAAACTGCTTGTTGGTATCAAAATAACCATTCAGCAACACACGGTAGTGCTCTTTAGCAAGAATTTCATCCTCTCCCACCAGCTGAGCGGGGTTTGATTGGGCTACATTGATGGCGCTTTCAATGGCGCGTTTTTCATCTGCGCGGTCAAGCTGCCAAAATCCTAATGACAACAAACCCCAAACTGTTAAAGAGATTAAAACCCCTGGTAAGATGAAACTACGTTTGATCATTTTTGTACGGGTGTTTGTACCGTAGGCGCTTGAGTCACAGGCGCATCGATCATCACTGCGTTTGGCTTAATCCAGCCCATGTAGCCAGCAAACAGCACTAGTAAAAATAAAAATACTGACAAAGAGACGCGTGTCACTAATGACTTAAACATCTTATCAGAACCTTCTTTACCGCCTTTGACCATACCAATCAAGCCAAAACCTAGCGCCACTAAGATGGCAATAATAATTAAAACAATAACAACTTGGGTCATAAACAACTCCTGATTTTTTACTTGTGAAAAAAAGACCCCAATAAAGGGGCCTTTTTATTGTTATGTCTAGCTATTATAGCCAGTAAACAAAAACGAATAAACCTAACCAAACCACGTCTACAAAATGCCAGTACCAAGCAACACCTTCAAAACCGAAGTGGTTGTCTGCGTTAAAGTGGCCTTTCTGAACACGGTATAAAATAACCGTTAACATGATGACACCCACAGTTACATGGAAGCCGTGGAAACCTGTCAACATGTAGAAAGTTGAGCCGTAAATACCAGAAGTTAGCTTCAAGCCATCATGGTAAGCATGGCCATACTCCATAATTTGGAAACCTAAGAAAGCAACACCCAAAGCAATCGTAGCGACCAACCAGCCAACGATTTGATCACGGTGTCCTGCACGTAGTGCATGGTGAGCAAAGGTTAACGTCACACCCGATGCTAATAATAAAGCAGTATTAAGTGCTGGCAAGCCCCATGGATCAACTACCATTGCTGGCGTTGCTGTTTCAATACCTGTTGCAGGAACGGCAGGGAAGCTCATCACTGTGCCTGATTGTAATTCCGTACCTGGCGATATGAATGCCATCTGATGCCAAGAAGCACTAAACGCATTCCATAAATCCGGGGTAAACAAATTATTATCTGCACCGCCTAACCATGGCACTGAAAGTTGTCTTGCATAGAATAGTGCGCCAAAGAAAGCGGCGAAAAACATCACTTCAGAGAAGATGAACCAGCTCATACCCCAACGGAATGAACGATCAACTTGCTTGTTGTAAATGCCATTAGTGCTTTCATTTACGACTTGGCCAAACCAACCAAACATCATAAACACCATAATTGCAAAACCAAGCGCCATCACTGAACCGCCCCATTCTGCACCATGCATTTGGTTAGCAAAACCAACAAATAATGTTGATACACCGATTGAGCCAATAATTGGCCAGTAAGTACCGTGTGGTACGTAATATTCTTGTTCGCTCATAGTTCCTTCCTCTTTTTAGCTTTCAAGTTTAAAAAAATTATAAGACAAGCTAATATCCTTTATTCGCTCATCCATTTCTGGTTCTACCACAAATCTTAGAGTCATCTCAACCTCTTCATGTGGTTTGAATACCTGCCTATTAAAACAGAAGCATTCTAACTTTTTAAAATAAAGCGCTGCATCTGTCGGTGCAACACTTGGGATCGCTTGGCCAATCACTGTCTCATCGGTATTGTTCTTGGCAATATAACTGGCAGTATAAAACTTACCCGGTATGATTTCCATCGAATTTACCTTTGGTCCAAACTGTACTGGAAAGCCGCCCATGGTCATAGCAAAAAAACTCACTTCGACCTTGCGGTTCTCATCTACCGTATATTGTTGTTCAGTATCTACTCTGCCAGTTGTGCCATTGAAGCCTGTGATTTCACAAAAGACATCATAAATAGGCACCATCGCATAAGCAAAGAAAAACATCAATATCGGCGCTGAGACTAACTTTATCCAGAACCCTCTTGTTATTTTATTATTTCGTTCCATAGTCAGCCACCATAAAACACGATGGTCGCTGTAAATACTCCTATTGCTATAGCGCCTACAATTACCGCAGTAATAATGACGCTTTTTCTTCTGTCATCCATTAAGAGTTTTGAGACTCTTGCTCAATTAACTTTCTTGATGGCGGTGTATTAAATGAATGGTACTGAGCTTTTGGCTCTAATGTCCACTCTAAACCTTTCGCACCTTCCCAAGGGCGTGCTGTTGTTGGCTTGCCATTACGAATACAATCAATCACAATGTAGGTTAACAATATAAACGATGCACCGAAGGCAAAACCACCCAATGAAGAAATCATGTTGAAATCTGCAAACTGTAGTGAGTAGTCAGGAATACGACGAGGCATACCTGCAAGACCTAAGAAATGCTGAGGGAAAAACAATACGTTGACTGAAATAACTGCCCACCAGAAATGTACTTTTGCCAATTTCTCGTTGTACATCTTGCCCGTCCACTTAGGCAACCAGTAGAACGTTGCTGCAATGATTGACCATAATGCACCGGTTACTAATACGTAATGGAAGTGCGCAACCACGAAGTAAGTATCATGGTACTGAATATCTGCTGGCGCGATACCTAGCATTAAGCCAGAGAAGCCACCAATAGTGAACAAGAATACAAACGAAATCGCCCATAACATAGGTGTCTCAAATGTCATTGAACCTCTCCACATAGTTGAGATCCAGTTAAACACCTTAACACCTGTAGGGACCGCGATCAACATAGTAGCGTACATAAAGTACAGCTCACCTGCAACCGGCATACCCGTTAGGAACATATGGTGTGCCCATACAATGTATGACAAGAATGCAATTGATGCTGTTGCATATACCATTGAAGAGTAACCAAATAATGGCTTACGCGCAAAGGTTGGAATAATGTGAGACACCACACCAAACGCTGGCAAGATCATAATATAAACTTCAGGATGACCAAAGAACCAGAAAATATGCTGGAACAATACTGGGTCGCCACCACCGGTTGCATCAAAGAACGATGTACCGAAGTTACGGTCTGTTAGCATCATCGTTACTGCGCCTGCTAATACTGGCATCGCGCCGATTAGCAAGAATGAAGTAATCAACCATGTCCATACAAATAACGGCATGTCCATTAGTTTCATCTCAGGTGCACGCATGTTAAGTACCGTTGCAATAATGTTAATCGCACCCATAATAGACGAGAAGCCTAACAAGTGAACGGCGAAGATAAAGAAGTCTGTGCTATCTGGTGCAAACGTTGTTGATAATGGTGCATAGAACGTCCAACCAAAGGCTGGTGCGCCGCCATCCATAAAGAACGTGCTAAGCAAGATACCACCGGCAAACGGTAGAATCCAGAAAGACCAGTTATTCATGCGTGGTAGTGCCATATCTGGCGCACCGATCATCATTGGAATCAGCCAGTTACCCAAGCCCACAAAGGCCGGCATAATTGCGCCGAATACCATGATCAAACCATGCATGGTTGTCATCTGGTTAAAGAAGTGTGGATCTACAATTTGCATGCCCGGCTGGAATAATTCCATACGAATAACCATTGCCATTGCACCACCGATAAGCACCATGGTGAAGGCAAACCACATATAAAGCGAACCGATGTCTTTATGGTTCGTTGTCTTGACCCATCTCATCAAGCCTTTTTCAGGGCCGTGATGATGGTCGTCGTGCCCAGTTGCTGTTGTATCTGTTGCTGTTGTCATAATATTTCTCCTTAATTAACGTGCAGATGTAACATCTGAAGGTTGAACAACACTGCCTGTGTTACCAAAGGCGTTTCTTTCGTAAGTAATAACTGCTGCAAGATCTGCATCACCTAACATCTTAAAGGTTGGCATACCGCCCTTACCGTGTAGAACAAGTCCGATGTGGTCAGCTGCTGAGCCATTTGCAATTGGCGAGTCTTTCATTGGTGGGAAGATTGGCGGCATACCTGAGCCGTCTTTCTTATGACAACCAGCACAGTTGGTGTTATATACACCTTCACCTTGCGCCATCAACTCATCTTTAGACCAAGTCTTAGTTGCACTTGCCACTGCTGCTGCTGCTGCTGCTTGTTGCTCAGCAACCCACTTAGCGTAGTCTGCTTTAGAAACCACATCAACCACAATTGGCATAAAGCCATGGTCTTTACCACAAAGCTCAGCACACTGGCCGCGGTAAGTACCGATTTCATCAATCTGAGCCCACGCATCATTAATAAAGCCTGGATTAGCATCTTGCTTCACACCAAAGGCTGGCACCCACCAATTGTGGATTACATCGTTGGAAGTGATTAAGAAACGAATCGAAGTGTCAACTGGTAAAACCAAATGTTTGTCCACTGAAAGTAAGTAAGTATCGCCAGTAGCATCAACCGCTTCACGATCTGCTGGTGTTGCATAGATTACGTCTTTAGAAGATTGCGCCAAATTAGAAATAAAACTGATGCCTTCTTTTGGATAATCATATTGCCACTTCCATTGGTGACCAGTAATCTTAATGCTCATTTCTGCTTTAGAGGTGTCTTCTAAATCAATCAATGTTTTAGAAGCAGGAATCGCCATACCAACTAGAATAATCACTGGAATTGCTGTCCAAAGAATTTCGGCCTTGGTGCTTTCATGAAAATTAGCAGCCTTGTAGCCTTTTGATTTTCTGTGTGCAAATACAGAATAAAACATTGCACCAAATACAACCACCGCAATAATCACACTGATCCAAAATACCATCATGTGTAAATCATAAATATCACGACTGATTGAAGTTACACCTTCAGTCATGTTTAGGGCGTACTCAGCAAACACATTCGTTGACATCATGGCAACTAGAGCGCTTAAAAGAGTTGTTAATCTTTTCATAAATCCTCCAAATAAATAAATACTATCCGTTTTCTAATACGAAACACGCATTAAAAACTGTTGTAAATTATACTTAGTTTTGCATTGTTTCACCAATAAAAATCAATTTATTAACCTAAACCAATTTCATTTAAGAATAAATGGATTATTGTGACATCTTCTTGACAACTTTATCAAGGTCTGATTTAATGCATAATTAATTGACAATAGAATTCGTGAGGAGATTATAAAATGGCAATACCACAAACCGCAAGAATGCAGGAAACTCTTGGCAAAACTGCTGAACTCAAAAAAGTCAGCCCGGGTGCGCCTTTTACTTGGCTCAAACAAGGGGTTAATGATTTTCTAGCCATGCCACTACTGGCTGTCTTTTATGGCATTCTATTTACTGTTATTTCTTACGGTGCGTGGCACTATCTAAGCACTTCTGAAACACTGGGTGATGTAGCTGCACCTTTATTAGCAGTGATCATCTTATTATTAGGTCCAATCTCTGCGATGAGCTTGTACGATGCATCAAGACGATTGGCAACTGGTGAGAATCCGAGTATTAGCACGGTATTCGGTGCAGCATTTAAGGCCAACGGTTCTTGCCCGAGTATTTTCTTATCAGTGATTTTGGTGGTGCTTGCGATTGCTTGGATGATGTTTTCACCACTGATTTATGCGGTCTTTAACACCGGCTCTTTAAACATTGTGAGCGAAAATCAAACCGTTGTTCAGGCGATTCTGGCAGATATTACCAGTGGCGCTAATACTGGTTTCGTAGTGACTTACGCTATTTTTACCACGGTGGTTGGCTTAACCTCATTTATGATCAGCTGGTTTTCTTTCCCAATGGTGTTGGACAAAGATTGTGACCCATTTACGGCTGTCGTTACTAGCTTAAAGGCCGCCATGGCAAACTTGGTGATTATGCTTATTTGGGTGCCAATGGTTGGCATTATTGTCTTAGGCGCCTTAGTATTAACGGCTAACTTTTACTTCATTGGTTTAGTGTTTGTGATTCCAGTATTGGCTCACGCCACTTGGCATGCCTATGAAAGCATGATTGGCGAATTAAAATAATATCGACTTAATTTACCCCTCTAAAGCCCTTTGCGTAAAAATGCAAAGGGCTTTTTTATGATAGGTCTTTGCATAAAACAGTTTAACCATTAAAATACAGCTAATATTTAGTACAAAATTTTTGCAACCATATGTTTAAAAGATTACTACAGATCTCTATTGTATTAGCACTTATTGTGGTGATTTTAGGTGCTTATACTCGACTAGGCGATGCGGGCTTGGGTTGCCCTGATTGGCCGGGCTGTTACGGGCAGCTTACCGTGCCAGATGTGGCAGACGGCACTAAAATCGAAGGTTATGAGCGCCCATTAGAAGCCGCCAAAGGCTGGAAAGAAATGGTACATCGTTATGCCGCTTCCACCCTTGGACTGGTGATTTTAATCCTATTTGTTTTAGCTTTAAGAGGTAAGCCAAAATACCATCAACCCATGACTTTGCCGAGCTTTACGGCATTATTTGTGATGTTACAAGGTGCGTTTGGCATGTGGACAGTCACACTATTGGTGCACCCCGGTATTGTCACCACTCACCTTGTTGGTGGCTTTGTGACCACCGTCTTACTCGCTTGGTTGTTACTGAATCAGGGCAGGCCGTCGATTACTTATCGGCACGTTTTAAAAAGACACAAGTCATTAGTGTTAATAACTTTAGCCGTATTAAGTTTGCAAATTGTTTTAGGTGGGTGGACTTCCACCAACTATGCAGCCTTGTCTTGTGGCGAAGAGTTTCCGACTTGTTTGGGATCTTGGTGGCCAACCATGGATTTTGTACAAGCGCTGTATTGGGGGCCATTGGGTGTAGACTACGAGTATGGCGTATTAGAAAATCCAGCACGTGCAGGCATTCAAATGATGCATCGTATTGGCGCACTAGTCACCACGCTTTTAATTGCTACACTTATATATTTACTTAGGGGCTACACGCACTTAAAATCAAACTTATTATTAATTGGTGGTTTGTTGATTGTACAAATAACACTGGGTATTTTAAATGTACTACTGTCAATCCCAATGATTGTCGCGGTTTTACATAATGCGGTTGCTTTGTTATTATTACTCAGTCTTGTCGCTTTAGTGCATAAGATGTTTAAAGTGCCCGCATAAGCAAAAAATTAATAAAGCCAAAAAAAAAGGGGGGGTGGTGAAAAAATTTATTGAAACAAATCACTCATGTGATGACGAACAATTTGAAGCCTGTACAGGCGAAGGAAGATGTGTGCAAATAAAAAAAACCAGGAATTCGATTGTTTGGGTGGGTGTGGCAATC
>DNJI01000112.1 GCA_003489145.1 Gammaproteobacteria bacterium
GGTGGCGTTATCAAAAGCAAGGGTTAATCGATAATGAACAATGCTTCCTACGCCAGGAGTGGAGTAGTTAATGTAATCCCATTGATTATTATGGAAAGGATCAATCACACTAGGTGAGCCAATTAGGTCTTGCACTTGTGCTTTAGACATACCAACTTTAAGCTGATTGATTTTAAAGCGCTCTAATACTGAACCTTGGTAAATATCAGCCTTATAAGGTGTGGGAATAATATCCGACATGCTAGGTAAGCTTGGTAAATCTGGTAGTTCTGGCATTGAAGGTGAACATGCAGATAAGAAGGGTAGTGAGAACACAATCAA
The DNA here is from genome assembly GCA_003489145.1 of Gammaproteobacteria bacterium. Taxonomy (GTDB): domain Bacteria; phylum Pseudomonadota; class Gammaproteobacteria; order PS1; family Pseudothioglobaceae; genus Thioglobus_C. The sequence goes on from DNJI01000112.1 coordinate 322, forward strand.
AGTTAATTTATTCATTGGCTGGTTTTTTGATTTAAAATGATTAGAAGTTATTAAGCTGATTTTACATCAAGGATTTAGATATGGATGCTCAAGATTTAAAAAGTGCAGGCCTTAAAGTTACACTGCCACGACTTAAAATTTTAGAAATTTTAGAAACCAGTGAAGACCACCACATGAGCGCCGAAGATATTTATCGTACCTTAATTATGCAGGGTGAAGAAGTCGGTGTGGCAACGATTTACCGTGTACTTACCCAGTTTGAAGAATCTGGCATGGTCAACAAACTTAACTTTGATAACGGCCAATCAGTGTTTGAGCTATCCAATTCTGAGCATCATGATCACTTGGTTTGTGTTAAATGTGGCAAGATTGACGAGTTTGCAGATGATGTTATTGAGCAGCATCAACACGACGTGGCTAAAAAATATGGCTATCAGCTAACAGATCATTGTTTGTATTTATACGGTTTGTGCAAAAATTGTCAGTAGTGTTGACTTTAATTTAGATGGAAGATTTTATTTTTAGAGCAGTCTTAGCGGCTATCGGTATTTCTATTATTGCCGGCTCACTCGGCTGCTTTGTGATTTGGAAACGCATGAGTTACTTTTCCGAGTCGATTTCACACAGTGCATTATTAGGCGTGTCACTCGGTTTAGCTAGCGGGTTAGGTATTCATTTTGGTTTGATTATCGTAGGTGCGATTTTCGCTTTCTTAATTGTTACTTTACAAGAGCGACAATTTTTGTCTAACGATGCGATTTTAGGTATTTTCTCTCATATTGCACTTTCGTTAGGTATTGTTGTACTCGCCCTGGTGGGTGGCGCTAATACCGATTATTTCTCATTGTTGTTTGGTGATATTTTATCCATTACTCAAGATGATATTATTTGGGTGTATGCGGTGTTGGTGGTGATCGTGGCGCTGATGTCTGTTTTTTGGCAGCGTTTATTGTTGTTAACTTTAAACGAAGAATTAGCCAAAGCGGAGGGGCTTAATCACCTATTCTATCAGTTATTATTTATGTTGATGATTGCACTAGCGGTTTCAGTTTCAGTGCAAATTGTGGGGGTGTTGCTTATTACTTCATTACTTATTATTCCACCTGCGATTGCCAGGGTGTTTGCGCGTACACCTAGTCAAATGGTGTTTCAGTCAATTTTTATTTCAATGGTAGCAGTGCTTATTGGTTTAAGCGGATCGATGCATTATGATGTAGCAACAGGGCCAGCGATTGTGATTTCACTCGGTATTTTGTTTGTATTTTCTCAGCTGATAGCGCCTAAAAATTTAGGCTAGTGTGTCATTCAGCTCTGTGAGTTGATTGGTTTGTTGCTCTACGATTAAAGGCTCAATAATCGATTCTAAATCACCTTCCATAATTTCAGCTAATTTGTATAGCGTTAAATTGATGCGATGATCAGTAATACGTCCTTGTGGATAGTTATAGGTACGTATGCGTTGTGAACGGTCACCACTTCCGATTAGCTCTTTACGTGTCGATGCTTGTTCTTTGTGTTGAACTTGTTGCTGTGCATCCAAAATTCTAGAGGCTAATACTGACATTGCTTGCGCTTTGTTTTTGTGTTGTGAGCGCCCGTCTTGACACTCAACTACCGTGCCTGTTGGGATGTGGGTTACACGCACAGCAGAGTCGGTTTTATTCACGTGCTGACCACCAGCACCACTTGCCCTAAAGGTATCAACACGAACATCACTCATGTTAATGTTAACTTCTTCAATATTTTCAACTTCAGCCATGATGGCCACTGTGCAAGCTGAAGTATGTACGCGACCTTGAGATTCAGTTTCTGGTACGCGTTGTACACGGTGCGCACCAGATTCAAATTTGAGTTTTGCATAAACGTTATCACCACTAATACGGGCAATAACTTCTTTAAATCCGCCGTGGTCGCCAATATTAGAGCTCATCAGCTCTATTTGCCATTTTTGTTTTTCAACATAGCGAGAATACATTCTAAACAAATCACCTGAGAAGATTGATGCCTCGTCACCACCGGTGCCTGCTCTAATCTCAATAATGATGTTGCGAGAGTCGTTTGGGTCTTTAGGCAGTAAGGCTTTTTTAAGCGCTAGATCGAGTTGTTCTAACTTAGCCTTACCCTCTGAAATTTCTTCTTTGGCCATAGCGCGCATTTCGTCATCTTCTTCTAATAGCATAGCTTCAGCGGCTTCGATGTCTTCTTGTGTGGCTAAATATTGAGAAAACTGCTCATTGACTGGCGTTAGTTGTGAATACTCAATAGACAGTTCACGGAATTTGTTTTGATCTGATGCCACTGCAGGATCAGATAGCATGGCGCCCACTTCTTCTAGGCGCATGGATAGTTGCTCAAGCTTAGTTAAAATCGAATCATTCATGATTTTTTGGTTTTATTTTTAGGGACACAGCCTTTACACTGACTCAATTGCTCAGTAGAGGCTTGTTTGATATTGCTAAAAGGCGCATGCAAGAGTTTGTTGGTCAGTTGATCAGCTAATTGACTAATAATGGCTACTGAATCCCCACCATTTTTGAGTTTTTTGAGCGCCGCCTCAACTGCCACCTCTTTAATTTGGTAAGCGTTTTGACGATAAGCTTGCACAATTTGTTCATTTGGCAGTGTTGCTAACCAGTCATCAAATTTTTTGTTTTGACCAACAATGATTTCTTCAGCCAATGTTTTTTCTCGTTGGCGAGAGTCAATATTTTCATTGACGACCTGCTGAAGATCGTCAATCGTGTACAAAAATACATCATCTAACTGAGCTACTTCTGGCTCAATATCACGTGGTATGGCAATATCGAGCATGAATATAGGCTTGTGCTTGCGTAGTTTGAGTGCAGTTTCTACCAAGCCTTTGCCAATAATAGGGACAGAGGCCGCAGTAGAGGAAATAATAATATCTGCCTCATGAATCAAGTTAGAAAATTGCTTAAGACTAACGGCTTTAGCGCCATAAAGTGAGGCGATTTTTTCTGCATTTTCAATTGTTCTATTGGCAACAATCATGTTGTTAACGCCTTTTTGACTTAGGTGTTGTGCACATAATTCAATCATTTCACCTGCACCAATTAGCATGACGGTTTGCTCTGCTAAATCGGCAAAAATTTTCTCACTAAGTTTGACAGCGCAATAAGCTACAGAAACAGGAGATGAACCAATCCCTGTATCAGTTCTAACTTTTTTAGCGGTTGAAAAGGCGTGTTGAAATAATTTTTCTAATAATTTATTGAGTGTATTTGCTTCTTTAGCGGCGTGGTAAGCATCTTTGAGTTGACCTAAGATTTGCGGCTCACCCAAGACTAAAGAATCTAATCCAGTTGCCACATGGCAAATATGTTTAACAGCATCGTCGTCTTCAAAATAACTTAAATAAGGGTCGAGTTCTGAGCGCTTAATATGATGAGTGTTAGCTAAATACTCACTGAGTATTTCCTGTGCATTATCAGTATTAATAACGGCATAAACTTCCGAACGATTACAGGTGGAGAGAATGGCACAAGCTTCAACACCATTGGTATTTTTAAATTGCTCTAATGCATTGTTTAGTTCGTTAGATGCAAACGCAACTTTCTCTCGCACTTCGACCGGCGCAAGTTGGTGGTTAACACTTAGAATTGCAATATGCGGCATAAAAGAATTAAT
>DNJI01000065.1 GCA_003489145.1 Gammaproteobacteria bacterium
ACCAGAACCATGGTAATCACCTGGTAATTTAGTATAAGTAAAACGCTCAACACACTGAGCATGATGATACAAACGGTGTTCTATCTTATTCTTTGATGTGTCTGTGGTGGTGAGTAATACCCATTCACAAGGTAGAGATTCAATTGCTTGCTGCTCATCCTCTATTGACGATAATGCATTAAGTTCAGCAACATTTGGCGTTAATACTGTCACCATTGGTAGTAGTTCTTGTTTAAGGCTTTTTAGTGCTTGCTCATCTAGTAATTGCTGGTTAGTGCTAGAGCTAATAATTGGATCGAGTACGATTGTTAATGCTTCGCATGTTTCTAACAAAGAAGCAATGGTTTGAATTTGAGACTTGGATGACAACAAACCAATTTTCACCACTGAAAAGTCTACGTCTTCCTTGAGATGATTAAATTGCTCAGTAATCAATTGTGCATCAACCGTTTGTGTTGATTTAACCGATTGCGTATTTTGCACCGTGAGCGTTGTAACAATGGGTAATGGGGTTACGCCGAATTGATTAATGCTTTCAATGTCAGCACTAATTCCCGCCCCGCCACAAGGATCAAGACCCGAAAAAACTAAAACAGAGTCTAGCACGCTGAGCTACTGAGATTCTTTTTGAATTAAGTAATCCAATACCTTGAATAATCGTTTTTCACCACCTGCGTGCTTTGTATCGACCCAGTATTTTCCATTCACAACAAATGTTGGAACGCCACTGGTTTTGTATTTAACCGTATTAAGTTTTGACTTATTAACTTTAATTCGTACCGAAAATGACTTAAACGCATTGCTAGCCTTGACTTTATCCACACCATTATTAACCAGCCAATTAATAAAGTCTTCATTATCAATAAATGGGGTTTTGTATAGGTGGATGGCATCGAACAATGCACCATGAAGCCTGTCCACTTCGCCTAATTGTTCAAGTACATAATAATAAATAGCGCCATTGACCCAGCGATCAGAAAATACAGCTGGCTGTCGAATGAATGTCGCTGATTCAGGGAGTTTTTTTAACCAGCCTTCAACCAAAGGCTCAACGTTATAACAATGCGGGCAGTAATACCAAAACAACTCTCGCACCTCAACCTTATCACCCGTTACCGTTTTAACTGGCTTGTCTAATACGACATAATCCTTATCAGCGGTAAAGTTAGCTAATGCAACACTGGTATAAAAAGAGACAAAACAAACAACAACAAAAGAAAGTATTTTTTTCATAATTTTCTCACCATTATTGAAGAACTTGATTGATATTATACTGCGTTAAGCCGTATTCATTGCTAGATTGAAAACTTTCCCATAACGCTTGGTAAGTTTGTTGCTTAGCTGGATGAATCAGCTCAGCACTCAACTCGGCCAATGGCGCTAAAACAAAGGCATATTTAAGGATGTCATCCCTGGGTAAATTAGCTTTTTGATCAATCACATCGTCATACAACACCAAATCCAAATCAATTTTTCTAGAAGAAAACTTCGGCTGAGTGCGATCCCTGCCTTGGGTTTGTTCAATATCACGCAATGCTTTAGCCGTTTCTTTAACAGATAGATCAGTACTGGCATTAACGCCCACATTGTAAAAGTCATCGCCCTCGAATCCTTCCGCGGGACTTTGGTAAATCGATGAAATTTTAATATCCAAAAAGACAAGTCTTAAAGCTTCAATTGCAGCAGAAATGTTCTGTCGGCGGTTTTGATTAGAGCCAATGTTAATGTGAATATTAGCCATGGACTGATCTTTCGATAATAACGCCAACACCTTGTGCGCCAGTGACTGCTTCACCTTTATTCAACGTTAGCTTGACTTTCTCAACGCCAAATTCGTTTAGGATAATCTCGGTAATTTTTTCAGCCAACGTTTCTACTAATTGAAATTCGCTGGTTTTGACAAAATCAATCAGTCGTTTTGACACCGCCTTATAATCCAAAGTTTGGTCAATATGATCTGTTTCACTTGCCGCTTTGATATCAGCTGACATCTCAATATCAAGTACGATGTCTTGGCGAATCTGCCTTTCCCAGTCGTAAATACCGATCACTGTGTCAATTTTTAAACCTTGTATAAATACTATATCCATGCTTAAATTAAAAATTGAAAATTTAAAGTTGAAATTATATGTTACCAACACTCATTATTTGCGCTTATCTCATTGGATCTATTTCAGCAGCAATCATTGTTTGTAAAATTTTAAACTTACCCGACCCTAGAACACAAGGATCTAATAATCCTGGCGCTACTAATGTGTTGCGGATTGGCGGCAAGAAAGCGGCGGCTGTTGTACTTCTCGCTGATGGTTTAAAAGGCGCTATCCCTGTACTTATCGCACAATTTTTAGGTTTGGAATTATTTGAACTAACGCTTGTTGCTATAGCAGCATTCTTAGGTCATGTTTATCCAATCTTTTTTGGCTTTAAAGGTGGCAAAGGCGTAGCAACGTTTATTGGCGCCTTGCTAGCACTTAATTATTTGGTTGGATTGAGCTTTGCAATCACTTGGCTGTTTGTTGCTAAAGTGTTAAAAATCTCCTCACTGTCAGCACTGATTGCAACTTTATTAACCCCGGCTTATTTTTATCTTATTACCGATAATCTTAATGCTACTTACGCGGTTGGTGTAATTTGTATTTGGATTTTCTTCACCCACAGAAGTAATATTAAGAGAATATTGTCAGGTGAAGAAGGATCCATTAAGTCTTAATATTAACGCCTTTCTTGAGTAAGTAAAAAGACACTATTGCTAATATAGCAATCATAATTAATAGTACACTTACCGACGTCCAAAAGTCAGATGTACTTACCCCTAAAAATCCCAATCTAAAACTGTCTACCATATAGTAAATCGGGTTAAATTTAGAAACATCTTGCCAAAACTGCGGCAAGATATCAATACTATAAAACATGCCGCCAAGATAAGTCATTGGCATCAATATAAAGGTGGGAACAATAGTGACGTCGTCAAATGATTTTGCATATATTGCGTTAATAAACCCTGCCAAAGAAAACAATATAGCAGTCAATAAAAAAGTAACGAATGTTATCCCTATATCGTTAATTTCAAACTCCACAAAAAAAGATGTCGTAATCAGCACACAGCAACCGACAACAAATCCACGCACTACACCGCCTGAAGTATAGCCAAGAAGAATTATCCAATACGGCACTGGAGATACCAACAGCTCCTCAATGCTATGATTAAATTTTGATAAGAAGAATGACATCACCGTATTACTATAAGAGTTAGTTATAACTGTCATTAAGATGATGCCTGGAATAATATAATGAAGGTAATCAATGCCCTGCATCTGCCCAATACGCTCCCCCATTAACCCGCCAAAGATCAATAAATACAATGTTGTTGTAATAATCGGTGGGAAGATGGTCTGCACCCAAATACGAGAAAATCTCAAAACATCTCTAATAACAATAGTTTTGTAAGCAATCCACATATCAGTCGTCCTTTGCAGTTAAACACAAGAATAACGTCTCTAGACGATTCTGAGTGCTACGAACATGATCAACACTCACGCCTTGGTTAGATAGATTTTGTAATACATCGGTTATATTGGTATCGGATTCAAGCACCACTTGTAAAGAATGATCATCCAATCGCTCACAAGTAAATTTCTCCTGTGTAATATTTTTTGGCAACACGCTTGAACTTTCCAAAATCAACACTTGGTGTGAAACCTTGGCCAGCAGTTTTTTCATGCTAGTTTGTTCAACCACCTCGCCTTCATTCAAAATAGCAATGTTACGACATAAGGATTCCGCCTCTTCCAAATAATGCGTGGTGAGAATAATGGTCATACCCTCACTATTGAGCTCTTTAAGATACGCCCACATAGAGCGACGAATCTCAACATCAACACCTGCGGTAGGTTCATCTAAAATCAGAATCTTGGGTTGGTGAATGAGCGCCCTAGCTAGCATCAAACGACGCTTCATACCGCCGGATAAAGACTTAGCTTGATCCAAACGTTTATCCCAAAGCTCCATTTTCTTCAATAAGATATCGGATTGAGCCTTAGCCACTGATTTATTAATGCCATGAAAACCTGCTTGATTAATCAAAATCTCTTCAACCGGTTCGAAAGGATTAAAATTGAACTCTTGAGGCATTAAACCAATTAGTCTTTTAACCTCATTTTCATGCGTATCTTGATCTAGCCCCAATATCTTAACATTACCATGGGTTTTGTGAAGTAAGCCACAAATAATACCAATGGCTGTGGTTTTGCCTGCACCATTACTACCTAAAAGCGCAAAAAAATCGCCTTGTTCAACTTGTAAATCAATACCCTTGAGTGCGTGCAGTTGGTTTGCGTAAGTTTTTTGTAGGTCTTTGATTGACAATGCCACTTGCATAGAATTTTAGTACCTTAAATAATCAAATGAAATTTCAGCTTTTTATCATACAGTCTGGCCATGCAAAACATTTTAACATTTATCCCCTTTTATCAACTATTTTTGCGATAATTATCATCTTTAAAATTGCATTAATATACTAACCATGTCAAGCATTAAAAACATTGAACTTCCCGATATTGGTGATTTTGACGAAGTTGAAGTTATTGAGATTTTAGTATCTGTTGGCGACACAATCGCTGCAGATGACAGCATAATAACTCTAGAAAGTGACAAAGCTTCAATGGAAATCCCCTCACCATCTGCAGGTACAGTCACTCAAATCAACATCAATATTGGTGACAAAATCAAGCAAGGTGATTCACTAATCAGCCTAGAAAGCACACAAGAATCTGAAGAAAGTACAACTGAAGCAGAAGAATCTAGTGAACCAGCAGCAGAAACAAGCACAAAAATAGTGCCGGTGGTGGTGCCCGATATTGGTGATTTTGACGAAGTTGAAGTGATTGAAATTTTAGTATCTGTTGGCGATGAACTAAACGAGGAAGATTCTATTATTACTCTTGAGAGCGACAAGGCTTCAATGGAGATTCCAACACCAATTGCAGGTACTGTTAATAGCATTAATATTAGTTTGGGTGACAAACTAAACTTAGGTGATTTAATACTTGAAATGCAAAGTAGCGGTACGACTCAGGCTGAGGCGGTTACACAAGAAGCGCCTAGCGCACCAGCTCCTACCAAGCCAGCTGTAGCAGCACCTGCAGCAAAAGCAAATATCAGTGAAACTGTTTCTAATGTGCCGGCGGGTGACTCACACGCTTCACCTTCGATTCGAAAATTAGCTAGAGAGCTAGGCGTTGACTTATCCAAGGTCTCTGGTACTGGACAAAAAGGCCGTGTTTTAGACACAGACCTTAAAGGTTACGTTAAACAGATCGTTACTTCGGGCGGTACAGGCAGTGCAATTCCTAAAGTACCGGTGATTGATTTTTCTAAATTTGGCGAAACTGAACTTCAACCGCTGTCAAGGATCAACAAACTTTCAGGTAAGCATCTAAGCGCTTGTTGGCTCAATATTCCACATGTCACTCAATTTGATGAAGTTAATATTGATCAAATGGAAACTTTCAGACAAGAACAAAAGGCCAAAGGGGTGAAATTAACACCGCTGGTCTTTATCATGAAAGCTGTGATTCAAGCCTTAAAGCAACACTCGCGCTTTAATTCTGCTTTAGATGAATCGGGTGAAAACCTAATCATTAAGAAATACTTTAATTTGGGTATTGCCATGGATACACCAAATGGCTTAGTCGTTCCAGTGATTCGCGATGTTGACCAAAAATCACTCAGTGACTTAGCTACCGAACTGGCTGAGACTTCTGCTAAAGCTCGTGATGGCAAACTCAAACCTGGTGATATGCAAGGTGCTGGTTTTACCATTTCAAGTTTAGGTGGTATTGGTGGTACGCAATTCACCCCAATTGTAAATGCGCCAGAAGTGGCGATTTTGGGTGTATCACGCTCACAAACCAAACCAATTTGGGATGGCAAAAATTTTGTACCGACGTTAATGTTACCATTGGCTTTATCCTATGACCATCGCGTCATTGATGGCGCACAAGGTGGTCGCTTCATGGCGGATTTGAATTCAATCTTGCAAGATATTAGAGAGATCCTTTTATGATTAAGACGCAAGTTGTTGTTATTGGTTCTGGCCCTGGTGGTTACACTGCCGCTTTTCGCGCCGCTGATTTAGGCAAAGAAGTGGTGCTGATCGAACGCTATGAAAATTTAGGTGGTGTGTGTTTGAACGTGGGCTGTATCCCTTCAAAAGCACTACTCCATACCGCACAAGTAATTAATGAGGCTGCAGAAGCCTCACACTTTGGTGTTACTTTTGGTGAAACTACAATTGACATTGATGGCGTACGTGCCAATAAAGAAGACATTGTCAGCAAACTGACTGGTGGTATCAAGGCCTTGGCCAAGGCTAGAAAAGTACAAGTGATTACGGGTTACGGTAAATTTATTTCGGCCAACCAAATCGCTATTGATGATTCAGACGAGGTGATTGAGTTTGAACATTGTATTATTGCAGCCGGCTCACGTGTTACCAAAATCCCAGCCTTCCCGTTTGATGATCCGCGTGTCATGGACTCTACCGATGCACTCGAGTTAGACAATGTGCCTGAACGTTTACTCATTGTTGGTGGTGGTATTATCGGCTTAGAAATGGCAACCGTTTACAACGCGTTAGGTAGTGAAATTACCGTAGTCGAATTAGCTGATCAATTAATTGCCAGCGCTGATAAAGATGTAGTTACCCCACTGGCTAGGCGTATCAAAAAACAATATAAGGAAATTTATCTTAATACCAAAGTAACCAAAATGGAAGCAACTGATGCCGGCATTAAAGTTAACTTCGAAGGTAAAAAAGCACCAGAAACAGATACCTTTGACAAAGTATTAGTTTCAATTGGTCGTTCTCCAAATGGGGAGTTAATTGATGCTGACAAAGCCGGTGTTAATGTAAATGAGTGGGGTTTTATCCCAACAGACAAACAAATGCGCACTAATATTAATCATATTTTTGCAATTGGTGACATTGTGTGTCAGCCGATGTTAGCGCACAAGGCAGTACATGAAGCCAAAGTAGCCGCTGAAGTTATCTGTGGACACAAATCTGGCTTTGATGCACTTACTATCCCATCCGTAGCTTATACAGATCCTGAAGTTGCTTGGACAGGTAAAACCGAAAGAGAACTTAAAGAACAAGGCATCGCTTATGAAAAAGGCGTATTCCCTTGGGCTGCTTCGGGTCGAAGCCTAAGTATTGGCCGTAACGAAGGTATGTCTAAAGCTTTATTTGAAGCTAAAACAGGCCGCATACTAGGGATGGGAATTTGTGGCACTAATGCTGGTGAGTTAATTGCCGAAGCAACACTCGCGATTGAAATGGGCTGCGATATGAGCGACATTGCACTCACCATTCACGCACACCCAACCCTTTCTGAAACAACCGCTTTTGCCACTGAAATGGCAGAAGGTACCATTACTGATTTATTACCACCAAAAAAGAAATAGGAAGATAACATGGATATTACACAAGCAAGAAGTAACGCAATTGATCAACAAATTAGACCATGGGGTGGCTTAAACTATATTGCTAATAACGCACTTAGAAGTACGCCAAGAGAAGATTTTGTGCCTGAAAAATATCAAAATTTAGCTTTTGCTGATATTGAAATCCCTCTCAACAGTAAAGCAAAGATGCTTAGCCCTAAAATTGAAGGACGCTTATTAGATGCGCTAAACATTAAAAAAAACGAGACTGTTTTAGAAGTGGGTACCGGTAGTGGTTATCTCACAGCGGTGATTTCAAAATTATGTAAATCAATTACTAGTATTGAAATCGACGAAGCGCTTAGCAATGCAGCTCAAGAAAAACTGGCCACCCTTAATATTAGCAATGCTCAACTCGAAGTAGGTGACGCTTCAAAAGGATTGCAACGATCGAATAACTTCTATGATGTTGTAGTTATCGGTGCATCAGTGCCAAAGATTACCGGCCGCTTCTTTCATTTGTTAAATGTTGGCGGACGTATCTTTGTAGTAGAGGGTCAAGGCAATGCCATGCATGCAAAACTCATTACCCGTATTAGTGAGCACAAATGGGAAACTCAGTCTTTATTTGAGACTCATTTAGACACCATGCAAGGCTTAGAAAGCACTAAAACTTTCGAATTTTAAAAAAAATATATGGAACATTTCTATAATTTTATTTTAAGAAAATCTAGCAGTAGTGCGGTTCTATTACTACTAGTTGCTGGTTTTTTTATTGCCCAGATTCCTGATTTTCAACTAGACGCCTCTTCAGATTCATTAGTACTAGAAGGGGATGACAACCTTCGTTACTACCAAAGCATTAAGAAAGATTATGGCTCTGACGACTTTTTAGTTATTAGCTATCAAGTCGAGGGCAATCTTTTAGATCCTGCACAACTCAAACATTTAGCTAATTTTAGAAAAGATCTGCAAGCTATCGATGAAATCAAATCAGTTACTACGATTTTAGATGTGCCATTATTTCGCTCACCGCCACTCTCGTTAGTAGATTTAGGTGGTGATGGTGTTAGCATAGACAATGGTAATGCTGATCTTGTGCTTGCCAACAAAGAATTTAAAACCTCACCTTTATATGGTGATAACTTAGTCAGTAAAGACGGAAAAACTACCGCTATTTTAGTATCACTCAAGGGTAACGAGCGCTTTGAAGAAAGACGTCGAACCCGTGACTCAATGCGTCTTAAAAGAGCGACTAATGAGCTTTCTAAGGAAGCGCTAGATAAGCTAAAAATCATTGAAAAACAAGTACTTAAAGACGTTACTGCACAAAGTGACTTACAAGCCAAAACCATTGCTACCATTCGTGCCACGATTGACCAATATCGAGATAAAGCCAGTTTATTCTTAGGCGGTCTACCGATGATCACCACCGATATTGTTGGCTATATCAGTAGTGACTTGATTGTCTTTAGTTTAGCAGTTATTGGTTTAATGACACTGATTCTAGTACTCATTTTTAAAGGTATTCGCTGGGTACTAATGCCAATTGGCATTAGTATTACCGGTGCACTGATGATGACTGGTATTTTAGCCTTCTTGGGCTGGAAAGTAACCGTGATATCGAGTAACTTCTTCTCATTACTGCTAGTTATGACACTCTCAGTCACGATTCATTTGGTAGTACGCTACCGAGAGTTAGCGCAAAACGACCCGGAACTTGAATACCAACAACTGATTAAAAATACGCTAGAGAAGATGTTAACGCCTTGCTTATACACTACACTTACCACCATTGCTGCATTTGGTTCGTTGCTGATTAGTGGTATTAGACCGGTGATTGATTTTGGCTGGATGATGTCCATCGGCGTTACCATTGCTTTAGTACTCTCGTTTTTAGCTTTTCCAATTATCATGGTCTTATTGCCGAAAGCCAAAGTGCCAAAATTCAAAACTCAGTTAGGTGTGACTCATGGTCTGGCTAAGTTTACCGAAAAATTTGGTAACCACTTACTGGTGGTGTTGGTGCTATTTGTTGCTATAGCAAGTGTTGGTATTAACAAACTCAGTGTAGAAAATCGATTTATTGATTACTTTAAAGAAAGTACTGAGATCAACCAAGGCCTAACTTTAATTGACAAAAAATTGGGTGGCACCATTCCGCTAGAAATTGTGTTTGATGACTTGGCTGAAGACTATTGGTATGACGAAGATCTACGCGCTGATGTTCATAAAATTCATACTTACTTAGATAATTTAGATGAAACTGGCAAAGTACTCTCAATTGATACTTTGATGCAGATACTAACCCAAGCAAATGACGGTCAAGCACTTAATGGTTTCTTCTTGAATATTGTTAGAGGTCAAATCCCAGACAGCGCCAGAGCACATGTATTAGACCCTTATATCAATGAAGACAATGGTCAGTTACGTATGGTGATCCGTATTCGCGAAACCAATAAAGATCTTAAACGCGGCGAACTCATTAATAAGATTGAACAACACATTTCAAAAGAGCTTGGCTTTAGAGAGGACAGTTTTCACACGACCGGCATGCTAGTACTATACAACAACATGTTGCAAAGCTTATTTGACTCGCAAATCAAAACCATTGCTGTGGTCTTTTCTGTGATTTTTATCATGTTCTTGTTTATATTTAAGTCGGTGAGTTTATCTATTTTGGCACTGATTCCTAACACTTTGCCATCGATATTTATTCTTGGCATTATGGGGCTGATGAATATCCCGCTAGATTTAATGACCATTACCATTTCTGCCATTGCTATTGGTATAGGTGTTGATAATGCCATTCACTATATTCACCGTTTTAAGGTTGAATTTCAAAAAGATCAAGATTATATGGCAACCATGTATCGTTCACATGGCTCAATAGGTTTGGCAATGTTTTATACTTCCATTACAGTGACGTTAGGCTTCTTAATTTTAGCTTTGTCTAACTTTATTCCAAGTATTTATTTCGGTGTATTCACCGCCATCGCAATGCTAAGTGCGTTATTAGCCAACCTGACTTTATTGCCAAAACTTATATTGATGGTCAAGCCAAAAATTTAGTTAAATCTTGTAGCGCTATTTAATCATGTCAACACTACACCACTTTGATGTTCTTATTATTGGTACTGGTAGTGCTGGGCTGATGAGTGCTTTACAATTATCCGACGACCTATCCATTGCGCTAATCGCTAAAGACAAAATCCTTGAGGGTAGCTCGTACTATGCACAAGGCGGCATATCGGCAGTACTAGATAACCAAGATAACTTTGAATCACACATTGCTGATACCTTGTCAACCGGTGTAGATTTGGGCAATGAAACCGCTGTGCGTTTTATGGTTGAACAAGCACCATCTGCCATCGAGTCTTTAGAGCAAGCTGGGGTTGTTTTTACTCAACAACAAGGTCAATATCACTTAACCACTGAAGGCGGCCATAGCAATCGACGTGTTGCCCATGTTGCAGATAAAACTGGGCAATCTATTCAAACTAATTTACTCGATAGCGCCAAATCGAAAAAAAATATCACCCTATTTGAAAATTTTATTGCCATTGATTTACTTACACAAAATCAGCATTGTTATGGCGCCTACATTCTAAATAAATCAAATAATGAGATTGAAAGCTTTATCGCCCACAAAACGATTATTGCTACCGGTGGCGCTTCAAAAGCTTATCTATACACCTCTAATCCAGATACTTCAACTGGCGATGGCATTGCCATGGCTTATCGAGGTGGTTGTCATATTACAAATATGGAATTTACCCAATTCCACCCCACTTGTCTTTACCATCCACATGCTAAATCATTTTTGATTTCTGAAGCATTGCGTGGCGAAGGGGCTAAACTCATTTTGCCAACAGGTGCAGCGTTCATGCATAAATATGATGAACGCGGTGAACTTGCACCACGTGATATTGTTGCCAGAGCCATTGATTCAGAAATGAAAACTCATGGTTTTGACTGTGTGTACTTAGATATTTCATTCAAAGATAAAGATTGGATTGAATCACACTTTCCAACCATTAATAAAAAATGTGCTACTTTTGGTATTGATATTTCGCAAGATCCAATCCCAGTCGTGCCAGCCGCTCATTACACCTGTGGTGGTATTCAAACAGATATCAACGCACACAGTAATATTAACAATCTATACGCCATTGGCGAGGTTGCCCATGTTGGCGTACACGGCGCTAACCGTATGGCCAGTAATTCATTATTAGAATGTATTGTGTTTGCCAAGGCCTGTGCCAACCATATTAATCAGCAAACTTTAACGTCGCAACATCTAGTCTTTGATGATTGGGATGCCTCCAGAGTTAGCCTGTCTAAAGAAAAAGTGATGGTCACTCATCTGTGGGACGAAGTCAGACGCATCATGTGGAACTTTGTTGGCATCGTGCGTAGCAACAAACGCCTACATTCTGCACAAATGCGTCTTGCGCAAATTCAAAATGAAGTGGATGAATACTATCGTCTTTATCTAATTTCAAGTGATTTGATCGAGCTGAGAAATCTAGTTACCACTGCTCAATTAATTGTTAAATCTGCCATTTTAAGAAAAGAAAGTCGTGGTCTGCATTATAACGAAGACTATCCTCAAACCTCTAACGTGGCAAAAGACACTATAATAGTGACATGATCTTACCTATTCTTCACTATCCTGACTCACGCTTACGCACCGTAGCCAAGGCCGTTGATGTGGTGGATGACACGGTAAAAACATTAGTTAAAAATATGTTTGAAACCATGTATGACGCACCAGGCATTGGTTTAGCCGCCACACAAATTGACCATCATCAACGCATTATTGTGATTGATACTTCGGAAGATAAAAGCCAGCCTTTGTGTTTAATCAACCCAGAAATTATCGAAAAAGACGGTGAAATCGACTGGGAAGAAGGTTGTCTTTCAGTGCCAGATTATTACCAATGTGTCAAACGTGCTAACCATGTCAAGGTGCGAGCACTGAATGAACAAGGCAAGGAATTCGAGATCGAAGCGGATGAGCTTTTAGGTGTTTGTATTCAACATGAAATTGATCATTTAAATGGCATTTTGTTTGTTGATCATTTGTCTAAGCTCAAACAAAAACGCCTGCTCGAAAAAACCAAAAAATCCATTAAAGTTCTTTAGTCATAACCAATGAAAATTGGCGATTATCAACTAACTTCACAAGTCTTACT
>DNJI01000106.1 GCA_003489145.1 Gammaproteobacteria bacterium
GGGGTCGGTGGTTCAAGTCCACCTATAACCACCATATTCTA
This sequence comes from Gammaproteobacteria bacterium, assembly GCA_003489145.1. GTDB lineage: Bacteria > Pseudomonadota > Gammaproteobacteria > PS1 > Pseudothioglobaceae > Thioglobus_C. Next base: position 42 of record DNJI01000106.1, read on the forward strand.
TAAGGCATTAAGCCTTTTCATTAAATTCAATATTTTCTCGAGACTACCTCGGGGCTACACGTTGAATTTTTTTTGCCCTCTTTGCTTGAAGCTTTCTACTAAAGAGCTCATAGTGGTAATTATTTTTTAATTAGAGGGGTGTGTGTAATGAAAAAATCAATCTTAATAATAGGCGTTATTGGTGTATTCATTGCCTTGTTGGTTATGTTTCTACCAAAGCCTAAGCCAACAGACGTGGTAGTTATGTGGCACACTGGTTTGTATAATGCAAATTATGATTTGGTTGAGAAACACACTTCTGCCACCTCAGCTGACTACCTTAAAAACAAAGGCGGTATAGCAAGGATCGTTAAAAACTACCAAGACAGTGAAAACAAAGAAGGTCGTGGGTTGATTGAACTCATCAGTCATTCTGTCAATGCTGATAAAGCGATTGTAAATTACAAGTCGTCCTATCGTAAAACAGGTGCTACTGTATTTTTTCAAGACACGCTTTTTTTAGAAGACGAGTTATGGAAGGTGGCACCACAATTTTTAATCAAGGCTAAGTGACGTAATCTAAAGATATTTGAACGAAAGACGAAGAAAAAACAGACTTTACCAAGCCCTAAAATACAATTATTTTAGCCTATAGACGCTGATAGCTCTCAAACCTACATTATTGAAATTAAGCGCCTTGATTGAAACGTAGTTTTTGCGTATAATCATCTAGTTTTTGTTCAAGGAAATTATATGCCATCACGCAGAGATCTAGCAAACGCCATTCGTGCTTTAAGCATGGACGCAGTTCAAAAAGCAAATTCAGGCCACCCGGGTGCACCAATGGGCATGGCAGATATTGCTGAAGTACTTTGGAACGACCACATGAAGTATAACCCAACTAGCTCTAAATGGGCTGATCGTGATCGTTTTGTTTTATCAAACGGCCATGGTTCAATGTTGATGTACTCGTTACTACATTTAACGGGTTTCGAGCTAAGCATGGACGATATTAAAGATTTTCGTCAATTACACGCTAAAACTGCAGGTCACCCTGAGTATGGTTATGCGGAAGGTATTGAAACAACAACAGGTCCATTAGGTCAAGGTATTACAAATGCTGTTGGTATGGCAATTGCTGAGCGCACATTAGGTGCACAATTTAACAAGCCAGGCCATACAATTGTTGACCACAACACTTATGTATTTATGGGTGATGGTTGTTTAATGGAAGGTTTGTCACATGAATCATGTGCAATGGCTGGTACATTAGGCCTAGGTAAATTAATCGCATTTTGGGATGACAACGATATTTCAATTGATGGTCATATTGGTGATTGGATGGAAAAAGGCGTTCCAGGACGTTTTAACTCATACGATTGGCACGTAGTCTCAGTTGATGGTCACGATGCTGATGCAATCAGTAAAGCAATCACTGAATCTAAAGCAGTAACAGATAAGCCAAGTTTGATTTGTTGTAAGACAACAATCGGTTTTGGTTCACCAAACTTAGCAGGCACGCACGATTGTCACGGCGCACCATTAGGCGACGAAGAAATCGCAGCAACACGCAAGCAATTAGGTTGGGATCATGCACCATTTGAGATTCCTGCTGACGTATACGCGGGTTGGGATCATAAAGAACAAGGCGCGACTGATGAAGCAGCTTGGAATGATTCATTTGCAGCATACAAAGCTGAATTCCCTGCAGATGCAGCTGAATTTGAGCGTCGTATGGCAGGCACATTGCCAGCTAACTTTGAAGTTGAAATGGATAGCTTTATTGCTAAAACTCAAATTGATATGCCAAAAATTGCATCACGTCAAGCGTCACAAGCAGCGATTGAGGCAATGGGCCCATTATTACCAGAAATGTTTGGTGGTTCAGCTGACTTAACAGGCTCTAACCTAACCAACTGGTCAGGCACTGTTAAAGTAAATGCAGACAATGCTGACGGTAACTACATCTCTTGGGGTGTTCGTGAATTTGGTATGGCACACATGATGAACGGTATGGTTCTTCATGGTGGTTTTAAAGTTTATGGTGCAACATTCTTTATGTTTATGGAGTTTATGCGTAACGCGTTACGTATGTCTGCATTAATGAAGATTGGTACAATTTATGTTTACACGCATGATTCTATCGGCTTGGGTGAAGATGGCCCAACACACCAGCCGGTTGAGCAATTATCAACCATGCGCATGATTCCTGGTTTCCATTCGTGGAGAGGTTGTGATGCAGTTGAATCAGCAGTATCTTGGAAAATGGCAATGTTGAGAGGCAATGCGCCAACGGGTTTGGTGTTCTCACGTCAAGCGTTAACGCCACAGCCTAGAACGGCTGAGCAAGTGGCTAACATTGAAAAAGGTGGTTACGTACTTAAGGACTGTGATGGTGCTGCTGATATCATCTTTATTGCAACGGGTTCTGAAGTGGGCTTAGCAGTTGAAGCTGCTGAGGCAATGGATGCTAATGTACGTGTGGTTTCAATGCCTTGTACTAATGCTTATGACGAGCAAGATCAAGCATACAAAGATTCAGTATTAACACCAGGCACTAAGCGTATTGCTATTGAAGCAGGCGTTGGTGATGGTTGGTATAAGTATGTTGGTATCGATGGTGGTTTGGTTTGTATGACAACCTTTGGCGAATCTGCACCAGCAGGTGACTTATTTAAAGAATTTGGCTTTACGGTAGATAACGTGATTGCAACAGCTAAATCAGTCATCGGTTAAATAAAGAATTAAACACAGGGCTTGCATGCAAGCCCTGTGTTTTGATAAACATTACATCCTTTTGATGTAATTGTAATAAAAAGTAAATAGGAGTAAGAAGAATGGCAATTAAAGTAGGTATTAACGGTTTTGGTCGTATTGGTCGCATGGTATTTCGTGCAATAGCAAAAGATTTCCCAGAGCTAGAAGTAGTCGGTATTAACGACTTATTAGACAACGATTACTTAGCATATATGCTTAAGTATGACACAGCACACGGTCGTTTCGACGGTGAAGTTGCAGTAGAAGGTGATAACTTTGTTATCGATGGTAAGAAGATTCGTCTTTCAGCTGAACGCAACCCTGCAGATTTAGCATGGGGCGACATCGATGTAGATATCGCGATTGACTGTACAGGTTTCTTCTTAACTGAAGAATCTTGTCAAGCACACATTGATGCTGGCGCTAAGAAGGTTGTTCAATCAGCACCTTCTAAAGATGCAACACCAATGTTTGTATACGGTGTTAACCACACTGAATACGCAGGTCAATCAATTATTTCGGCAGCATCATGTACAACTAACTGTTTAGCGCCAATTGCTAAAGTGATCAATGATAACTGGGGCCTTAAGCGTGGCTTAATGACAACGGTTCATGCAGCAACAGCAACACAAAAAACAGTTGATGGTCCTTCAATGAAAGATTGGAGAGGTGGTCGTGCGGTATTTGAGAACATCATCCCTTCATCAACCGGTGCTGCTAAAGCAGTAGGTATCGTTTTACCTGAGCTTAACGGCAAATTAACAGGTATGGCCTTCCGTATTCCTTCAGTTGACGTTTCAGTGGTTGACCTAACTTGTGAATTAGACAAGCCAGCAACTTACGAAGAAATTTGTGCAGCAATGAAAGAAGCTTCAGAAGGTTCAATGAAAGGTACTTTAGCATACACAGAAGACATGGTTGTCTCATCTGACTTCCGTGGTATTGGCGCTTCATCAATTTTTGATGCAAATGCCGGTATTGCACTTGACGATACATTTGTTAAGGTTGTTTCTTGGTACGATAACGAGTATGGTTACACGTGTAACATGCTTCGTTTAGTTGAGCAT
>DNJI01000108.1 GCA_003489145.1 Gammaproteobacteria bacterium
GTTGCTAAGGTGACGGAATAATAGTTAGTTTATTTAAAGACAAACTAACTGACTTGAGTGTAGCGCTCAAGTCTTTAAAGTTTTAGGCAAGTGGCTCAACTGGTAGAGTGGCGGTTTCCAAAACCGTTGGTTGGGGGTTCGAGTCCCTCCTTGCCTGCCATATTAAAGGTGTAATGTGAGTAAGAGTGTAGAAAGTCAAGTAAAAAAAGAGTCATCAATAGTAATGATGGTATCAATCTTAATTGTGTTGGGCTCTTTTGTGCTTTATTACCAAGATCCATTAGGATTAAACACAACACTATATAAAGTATTGGTTTTATTAGCAGGCCTAGTGTTGGCTGCTTTTGTATTTTTTAAAGCGCCTCAAGGGGTTCGATTAAATGCATTTACTAAAGAAACCAAGATTGAATTACGCAAGGTGGTTTGGCCAACGCGTGATGAAACGGTCAAGACCACTGGCATGATTATGGTGGCAGTGGTGATTGTTGCGATTTTCTTATGGATTGTCGATGCAATTTTAACCTGGGCTGTTCAGCTGCTTACAAACTAAGGGAATAAGATGGCTAAAAGATGGTATGTGCTTCATGCAAGAAGTGGTTATGAAGCGAAAGTTAAAACCGCAATTGAAGAATCAGTTGTAAGAGAAGGTTTAGAAGACTTAGTGGGTGACGTCATGATTCCGACTGAACAAGTTGTGGAACTTAAAGACGGTCAAAAGAAAATGGCTGAACGTAAGTTTTTCCCTGGCTATATGTTGGTTAATATGGAACTCACTGAGCCAAGCTGGTTGTTGGTAAAAAATACCAATAATGTGATTGGTTTTATTGGTGGTTCATCAGGTAAGCCTTCCCCGATTACACAGCGTGAAGTTGATAAAATTATGGCGCGTGTGCAAGAGGGTGCTGACAAACCTAAGCCTAAAGTGGCTTATCAACCGGGTGAAGAAATCTTAGTGATTGACGGACCATTTAACGAATTCAACGGCACCATTGAAGCAGTTGATTACGAAAAGAATACACTCAAAGTAGAAGTATTGATTTTTGGACGTACTACACCAGTAGAATTAGAGTTTTCTCAAGTAGAGAAGACTTAAAGAGAAACAGCCTTAGCGTATTTTAAGGGTTGTGATTTAACAGGGAAGCTTAATAGGCGTTATACCCAAAACGAGGCAAACACCTCAAGGAAGAAAAATGGCTAAAAAAATTGAATCCTATATCAAGCTGCAGATTCCAGCACAAGAAGCTAATCCTTCACCACCGGTAGGTCCTGCATTGGGTCAGCATGGTGTGAACATTATGGATTTCTGTAAGGCGTTTAACGCACAAACACAAGACATTGACAAGGGTATGAAAGTACCAGTGGTGATTACAGTTTATAACGATCGTAGCTTTACTTTCATTACTAAAACACCACCAGCAGCATTGTTAATCTTAAAAGTGACCGGTATTAAGAAAGGTTCTGGCGTGCCACATACTGATAAAGTTGGCAAGATTACACGTGCACAATTAGAAGAAGTTGCGGCGATCAAAATGAAAGATCTAAATGCAAATGACATGGATGCAGCAGTGACTATTATTTCTGGAACAGCCCGTTCAATGGGTATTGAAGTGGAGGGTTAATCAGATGGCTAAATTAACAAAAAAACAAAAAGACATAGCAGCTAAAGTTGAAATCGGTAAACGTTATACAATTGAAGATGCAATAACTTTAATTAAAGAATGCGCAACGTCAAAATTTGACGAATCTATTGACGTTAGTGTCAACCTTGGTGTTGACTCTAAGAAGTCAGATCAAAACGTTCGTGGTGCAGTTGTGTTGCCAAATGGTACGGGTAAAACTGTCCGTGTTGCGGTATTTACACAAGGTGATAACGTCGCAAAAGCTGAAGCGGCGGGTGCAGATGTTGTCGGTATGGAAGATTTAATGAAATCCATGCAAGACGGTGATCTTAATTATGATGTGGTAATTGCATCACCTGATGCAATGGGTGTGGTTGGTCGTTTAGGTCAAATATTAGGCCCACGTGGTTTGATGCCTAACCCTAAGGTTGGCACGGTAACACCAGATGTTGCAACAGCTGTTAATAATGCAAAAGCAGGTCAAGTGCGTTACCGTACAGATAAGGCTGCGATTGTTCATGCTGGCGTTGGTAAAGCATCTTTTGATGTGAAAGCATTAAGTGAAAATATTGCGACACTAATGGAAGCATTGAAAAAGGCTAAGCCTAGTTCAGCTAAAGGCGTGTACTTTAAAAAATTAAGTGTTTCTTCAACGATGGGCGCAGGCGTATCGGTTGATTTAGCATCGCTTGATCTTTAATTAGACCAAGCAAAAGAATTCTTTGGGTCGCAGCGTTAATTCTGCATGGCCTCAAAGACCATAGGTTCGGATATTCCTCCTGGAGTATTTGTTTAATTGAGTGGTAACACGCTCGGCCTATGTAGAGGGTATGAAAATACTCTGTGGCGAAAGTTATCAAATAAGGTGGCTTTCTTTTTTAAACTGTTCAGGAGAGGCAAATGGCTCTAAATCTTGAAGCAAAAAAGGTTGTTGTCGAACAAGTAAATTCACTAGCTGATAGTGCAATTTCTGTTGGCGTGGCCGAGTATCGTGGATTGACAGTTGAACAAATGACTAATCTACGTTCCAGTGCAATGGATGCAAATGTTTCTTTACGTGTTGTAAAGAATACCTTGGCAAAAATAGCACTAGCGAAGACTGAATGCGAGTGTGTACTACCCGTTCTTAGCGGACCGGTAATCCTTGGATTTTCTCAGGAAGATCCAGGTGCAGTAGCACGCGTATTTAATGATTTCGTTAAAGATAACGAAGATTTAGTCGTTAAGGGTTTGGGCGTTTCAGGCGAATTTGTGGAAGCAGATCAGCTTAAGCGTATTGCAGACTTACCAACTAAAGATCAAGCGATCAGTCTGGTTATGGCGCTTATGTTAGCACCGGTAGAGAAACTAGCAAGAACTTTGAATGAAGTTCCGACAAAAGTAACTCGAGTGGTAGCGGCAGTTCGTGACCAAAAACAATAATAAATAAAAAGGAGTAAATATCATGGCATTATCAAATGACGATATTTTAAATGCAATTGCAGACATGTCTGTAATGGATGTTGTTGAATTAGTTTCAGCAATGGAAGAAAAGTTCGGTGTATCTGCAGCAGCAGCAGCAGCAGCACCAGCAGCGGCAGCAGATGCTGGCGGCGCAGTGGAAGAGCAATCTGAATTCGATGTTGTATTAACATCATTCGGTGAGAAGAAAGTTGCGGTTATTAAAGCAGTACGTGGCATCACTGGCTTAGGTCTTAAAGAGGCTAAAGACATGGTTGAAGCTGCACCAGCACCAATTAAAGAAGGTGTTGATAAAGCGGAAGCTGAAGATGTTAAGAAACAGCTTGAAGAAGCTGGCGCTAGCGTAGAACTTAAGTAATTAGTTCTATGTGTTACCCAAAATCCCCACAAGGGGATTTTGGTGTTTTTATCGTAAGAAGAAATTTTTACAAGCAATAATCAACTAATACGAGGTATTCATGGCTTATTCATTTACTGAAAAAAAGCGAATTAGAAATAATTTTGGTTCTAGAGAATCAATTTTAACCGAACCAGATTTACTGGCTATCCAGATCGACTCATTCAATGGCTTTATCCAAGCTGGCGAAAAAACAAAAAAAGATGTCGGCCTACATGCAGTATTCCAGTCCGTATTCCCGATAACAGCAGTTAACGGTTATGCAGAAATTGAATATGTTGATTACGAACTACAAGAACCAAAATTTAATGTTAAAGAGTGTAAATTACGTGGCGTCACTTTTGCCTCAACACTACGAGTTAAATTAAACCTTGTCTTATTTGATAAGAATGGTTCAACTCTCAAGAAAAAACGTCGAGTTAAACAAATCATTGAAGAAGATGTTTACTTAGGCCAATTACCACTCATGACCGATACAGGTACCTTTGTTATTAATGGTACAGAACGTGTTGTTGTGTCACAGTTACATAGATCTCCAGGTGTTATTTTTGAACATGATAAGGGTAAAACACACTCTTCAGGCAAGATCTTATTTTCATCACGCGTTATTCCTTACCGTGGTTCATGGTTAGATTTTGAATTTGATCATCATGAACATTTATATGCACGAATTGATCGTCGTCGTAAATTACCTGTAACAACGTTATTACGTGCAATGGGCTTAGGCGCAGATGCAATCCTAGATACTTTCTTTGAAAAAATTAACGTTAAACTTAAAGCTAAATCTTGTGATGTTGGCTTGTTACCTGCCAAATTACGTGGTGTGATTGCAGAGTTTGATATTAAATCAGGCAAAGACATCATTGTTGAAAAAGGTCGTCGTATTACCGCTAAGCATACAAAAATGCTGGAAGAGGCAGGTGTTAAATCAATCAATGCGCCGCTTGAATACTTATTGGATAAAGTTATTTCACAAGACTTGATCGATAAAGAAACGGGTGAAATCTTATTTGCTGCCAATACAGTGATTAGCGAAGAGGTGTTAGAAGCATTAAGTGCCAACAAAGTTAAGAAGATTGAAATTCTCTATATTAATGAATCTAAAGGTGGTGCATATATTTCAGACACATTACGTTTAGATGATACGCAAACCGAACTTGAAGCACGCATGAGCATTTATCATGTGATGCGTCCAGGTGAGCCGGCAACAGCAGATGCAGTTAACTTGTTATTTAATAACTTGTTCTTTAAGAATGACCGTTACGATTTATCTAAGGTAGGTCGTATGAAGCTTAATCGTCGTTTAGGCATTAAGTCTGAAACAGGCGAGCATGTGTTAACCAATGATGACATTATCAGTGTTCTTAAGTTGTTAATCGATATTAAAAACGGTAATGATTCCGTTGATGATGTTGACACACTAGCTAACAGACGTGTCAGAGCAATCGGTGAAATGATTGAAAACCAGTTTAGAATTGGTTTGGTTCGTGTTGAAAAAGCCGTTAAAGAGGGCTTGAACTTAGCAGAAACAGATGAATTAACACCACAAGACCTCATTAACTCTAAGCCGGTATCGGCAGCGGTGAGAGAATTCTTTGGCTCTTCTCAGTTGTCACAGTTTATGGATCAAGTGAATCCTTTATCGGGTGTCACGCATAAACGTCGTATTTCAGCCTTAGGTCCAGGTGGTTTAACCCGTGAGCGTGCAGGTTTTGAAGTGCGTGACGTGCATCCATCACACTATGGTCGTTTATGTCCAATTGAAACGCCGGAAGGTCCAAACATTGGCCTGATTAACACATTAGCGGTTTATGCTAAAACCAATGATTATGGTTTCTTAGAAACACCTTATCAGTTAGTTAAAAAAGGCAAAGTAACGGATGAAGTGATTTACGTTTCTGCGATTGATGAGCTTGAGCATACGATTGCACAAGCAAATGCGGCAGTAGATAGTAAGGGTCAACTAATGGATGACTTGATTCCATGTCGTCGTAAAAACGAATTTGTATTGGTAGGCTCTGAAGATGTGACTTTAATTGACATTGATTCCAAGCAAATTTCATCAGTGGCAGCGTCACTGATTCCATTCTTAGAGCATGATGATGCCAACCGTGCACTGATGGGTTCAAACATGCAACGTCAAGCAGTGCCTGTACTAAAGGCAGAGAAGCCATTAGTCGGTACTGGTATTGAGCGTGTTGTTGCAATCGACTCTCGCGTATGTGTTACCGCCAAACATAGTGGTGTGGTTGAGGCCGTAGATGCGTCACGTATTGTTATTCGTGTTGATTCTAAGCAAACCAAAGCGGGCGAGTTAGGTGTTGATATTTACAACTTAACCAAATACGCACGTTCTAACCAAAATACTTGTATTAACCAAAAACCTTTGGTAAAAACAGGCGATAAGATAGTAATAGGCGATGTATTGGCAGATGGCCCATCAACCGATATGGGTGAATTGGCGCTGGGTCAAAACATGAAAATTGCCTTTATGCCTTGGAATGGTTACAACTTTGAGGATTCAATCTTAATTTCAGAAAGAGTGGTACAAGAAGATCGTTACACCACGATTCACATCGAAGAGCTAACTGCGTATTCTCGTGATACTAAATTAGGTCCTGAAGAAATCACTGCTGATATTCCCAATGTGAGCGAATCTGCTTTGGCTAAATTAGACGAAGTTGGTGTGGTTTATGTGGGTGCTCGTGTTAAGGGTGGCGATATTCTTGTTGGTAAAGTAACACCGAAGAGTGAAACCGTACTTTCTCCAGAAGAGAAGTTATTGCGTGCTATTTTTGGTGAAAAAGCCAACAGCGTTAAAGATTCTTCATTACGTATCGGCGCATCAAAATCAGGTGTGGTTATCGACGTACAAGTCTTTACCCGTGACCGTGTTGAAAAAGACACAAGAGCTGTGAGTATTGATGAAGAACGCTTAGCGAAAATCAGAAAAGACATTGATGACGAGTTTGGTATTATTGACGGTGATATATTCCGTCGTATCCGCTTAAAACTTTCTGGCAACGCATTAACCAAAGCCCTTGGTGATATTAAGGCTGGCGAGAAGCTAAACGCTAAACTAATGAAGAAGATTGACAATGCAGACATTGCGAAGCTTAAAGTTGAAGATGCAACTGTAAATAAAGAAGTTGCAGCATTGGTTAAACAAGCCAAAGCCAAGCAAGTTGAATTTGACAAGTTCTTTGAAATTGAACGCGCTAAGATTGCTGAGGGTGCAGAGTTACCACCAGGCGTTATGAAGATGGTTAAAGTTTATGTGGCAACACGTAAAACCCTTCAAGTTGGTGATAAGATGGCTGGACGTCATGGTAACAAGGGTGTGATTTCACGCGTATCTCCAATTGAAGATATGCCTTACCTTGAAGACGGGTCAACCGTTGATGTGGTGCTTAACCCATTAGGTGTGCCATCACGAATGAATGTTGGTCAAGTATTAGAAGTTCACTTAGGTTATGCAGCAAAAGGCTTAGGTTATAAAATTGCCGCAATGTTGGATGAGAAACGCACTGAGATGGTAAAAGAAATCAGAGCATTCTTAGATAAGATTTACAACTCTTACGGAAAGCAAGAAGACTTAGCTTCATTTACCGATGAAGAAATCATTGAGTTGGCTAATAACTTACGCGAAGGTGTGCCAATGGCAACGCCAGTATTTGACGGCATTAAAGAAGAAGACATTAAATCATTATTGAAAATGGCTGATCTTCCAGAGTCTGGTCAAGAGCAGTTATATGATGGCCGTACCGGTGAGGCGTTTGATCGCCCAGTAACGGTTGGTTACATGCATATGCTTAAGCTTAATCACTTAGTAGATGACAAGATGCATGCTCGTTCAACTGGTCCTTACTCATTAGTAACGCAACAGCCATTGAGTGGTAAAGCACAGTTTGGTGGTCAACGCTTTGGTGAGATGGAAGTTTGGGCGCTAGAAGCTTACGGTGCAGCACACACATTGCGTGAAATGCTAACCGTGAAGTCAGATGACGTTGCTGGCCGTGCGAAGATGTATAAGAGTATTGTTGATGGTGTTAACGTGACTGAGTCAGTCATGCCAGAATCATTTAACGTATTGGTCAAAGAGATCCGATCGTTAGGTATTGACGTTGAACTTGAGCAACACTAATAGGAGAATCCGATGAAAGATTTATTACAAATTTTAAAACAGCAGAATAAAGAGCAAGATTTTGATGCGATTCGAGTTGGACTGGCTTCTCCTGAGAAGATTCGTTCATGGTCATATGGTGAGGTAAAAAAACCTGAAACCATTAACTACCGTACATTCAAACCTGAAAGAGAAGGTTTATTCTGTGCTAAGATTTTTGGTCCAATGAAAGATTTCGAGTGTTTGTGTGGTAAATACAAACGCATGAAGTTCCGTAACGTCGTTTGTGAAAAATGTGGCGTTGAAGTTACCTTATCTAAGGTTCGTCGTGAGCGTATGGGTCACATTGAGTTAGCTGCACCAGTTGCACATATTTGGTACCTTAAATCATTACCTTCTCGTTTAGGTCTATTGATGGATATGACGCTTAAAGACATTGAGCGTGTACTATATTTTGAAGCTTTCTTAGTGACCGATCCTGGTTCTACACCACTCGTACACAAGCAATTATTAACCGAAGAGATGTACTTTGATGCACTCGATGAATACGGTGATGATGAGTTTGAAGCGAAAATGGGTGCTGAAGCCATTCAAGATGTTTTAGCAGAAATGCAGCTTGAAAAAGAAGCAGCTAATTTGCGTGAAGACAGCTTAAACACTAAATCTCAAACCAAGCTTAAGAAGTACAATAAACGTCTTAAGTTAATCGATTCATTAATCCAATCAGGTAATAAGCCAGAATGGATGGTGTTAAAAGTATTACCAATTCTTCCGCCAGATTTACGCCCATTAGTGCCGTTAGATGGTGGTCGTTTTGCAACTTCTGATCTGAACGATTTATACCGTCGTGTGATTAACCGTAACAACCGTTTAGGTCGTTTATTAGAGTTAGATGCGCCAGAAATTATTGTTCGTAACGAAAAGCGTATGTTGCAAGAAGCGGTTGATTCATTGATTGATAATGGTCGTCGTGGCCGTGCCGTGATGGGTAATAATCGTCGTCCGCTTAAATCAATTGCTGACATGATTAAAGGCAAGCAAGGTCGCTTCCGTCAAAACTTACTCGGTAAGCGTGTTGACTATTCAGGTCGTTCAGTTATTGTCTGTGGTCCATATCTTAAATTACATCAGTGTGGTTTACCAAAGAAAATGGCATTAGAGTTATTTAAGCCGTTTATTTATAACCGCCTAATAGCTCAAGGTTTATCCTCAACTATTAAAGCCGCTAAGAAGATGGTGGAAAGTGAGGTGCCTGAAGTATGGGATATCCTTGAAAAGGTAGTACACCAACATCCAGTGTTACTTAATCGCGCACCAACATTGCACCGTTTAGGTATTCAAGCGTTTGAGCCTTTATTGATTGAAGGTAAGGCGATTCAATTGCACCCACTTGTTTGTGGCGCATTTAACGCTGACTTTGATGGTGATCAGATGGCAGTACACGTACCATTATCTGAAGAAGCGCAATTGGAAGCAAGAACTCTAATGTTAGCCTCTAACAATGTATTGCACCTTGCGAGTGGTGAGCCAATTATTGTCCCTTCACAGGACGTTATTTTGGGCTTGTATTACATGACGCGTGACAAGATTAATCAAAAAGGCGAAGGCATGATTTTTGTTAATCCAGCCGAGGCTTTAAACGCTTATGAATCTGGCGCTGCCACACTACATGCAAAGGTTAAGTTACGTATTCAAGAATATGAAAGAGTTGATGGCAAATACCAGCCAACAACAAAACGTGTTGTTGACACAACGATTGGCCGTGCAATCTTCTCAAGAATTTTGCCAGCCGGTTTGTCGTTCGATTTAATCAACGAAGCCATTTCTAAGAAAGTAGTTTCTAATTTGATTCATGTTTGTTATCAAACACAAGAGTTAAAAGACACGGTTATTTTTGCCGATCAGATGATGTATATGGGTTTCCAATACTCAACTAAGTCAGGTATTTCGTTCTGTTCAAATGACATGACTATTCCTGACACTAAAGCAGGCATGATTGAAGCAGCGGAATCACAAGTGAAAGACGTGCAAAAGCAGTACTCACAAGGTGTGGTAACTGATGGTGAGCGTTATAATAAGGTGATTGATATTTGGTCTCGCACTTCAGAGAAAGTGGCCAAGGCAATGATGGATGAAATCGGTTTTGAAGATTTCATTAATGCCGATGGTAAGACTGAAAAACTGGCCTCGTTTAACTCGGTCTATATGATGGCTGATTCTGGTGCTAGGGGTTCTCCAGCACAGATGCGTCAGTTAGCCGGTATGCGTGGTCTAATGGCCAAGCCTGATGGGTCAATCATTGAAACACCTATTACTTCAAACTTCCGTGAAGGTTTGAACAACATGCAATACTTTATTTCAACACACGGTGCACGTAAAGGTCTAGCTGATACCGCACTAAAAACAGCAAACTCGGGTTACTTAACCCGTCGTTTGGTGGATGTTGGTCAAGATTTAGTGGTTAATGAGTTCGATTGTGGTACTGAAAATGGACTCATCAAAAAAGCCTCAATTGAGGGTGGTAATATTGTGCAAACACTTGGCGCCGCAGTACTAGGTCGTGTGATGGCTGAAGATGTATTGGTACCAGATTCAACGGAAGTATTTTTGGCTAAAGGTCATTTAGTGACTTTGGAAGACAAAGATAAGATCGATGAATTAGGTGTTGAATCAATCAAAGCGCGTTCTACCATTACATGTGACACTCGCTATGGCGTTTGTTCAGCATGTTATGGTAACGACATGGCTCGTGGTCATCAGATTGGTGTTGGTGAGGCCGTTGGCGTTATCGCAGCACAGTCTATCGGTGAGCCGGGTACACAGTTAACCATGCGTACGTTCCACATTGGTGGTGCAGCATCTGCATCAACAGCGGTAAGTAGTGTCAACATAAATACAGACGGTGTCGCTCATTTAGAAGGCATGAAGTCAATTACTAACGCTAATGGCGACCTAGTGGTGATTTCTCGTTCGGCTGAAGTTACGATTCGTAATACCAGAGGCCAAGAAGTTGAGCGTTATAAGATTCCTTATGGTGCGATCGTTCATGTTCAAGATGGTGGTGCTGTTAAAGCAAAAGATAAGATTGCAGATTGGGATCCGCATACGCATCCAATTATTTCTGAGCAGTCAGGTCGCGTGGTTTTTGTTGATTTTGTTGAAGGTGTTACAGTTAACAAAAATACAGATCCATTAACCGGCTTAACTTTCTTCGAGATGATTGATGAAGCGGAAAGATCAGCAGCAGCGAAAGGCTTGAAACCACTGATTAAGATGGTGGACGAAAAAGATTCAGAGATGGTGCTATCAACGCATTACTTGCCTTCAACAGTAAAGATCAACCTAGAAGACAATCAAGTCATCACCGCAGGTGAAGTCTTGGCTAAGATTCCAAAAGATCAATCTAAGACCAGTGATATTACCGGTGGTCTACCACGTGTTGCTGACTTATTTGAAGCACGTAAAGCGAAAGATCATTCAATCCTTGCAGAAACAGCCGGTGTTATTAGTTTTGGCAATCCGACTAAATCTAAAGACCGTTTGGTTATTACCTCGAAAGAGGGTGAAGCGACTGAGATGATGATCCATAAATGGCGTCAAATTAACGTCTTTGATGGTGAAACAGTTGAAAAAGGCGACGTGGTTTCTGATGGACCGTCTAATCCGCACGATATCTTACGTTTGTTGGGTGTTGAGGCTTTGGCTAACTATGTGGTTAAAGAAGTGCAAAATGTTTATCGCTTACAAGGTGTAAATATTTCAGACAAGCACATCGAAGTCATTGTTAAGCAAATGCTACGTAAAGTTGAAGTGCTTGATGCGGGTGATTCTTCATTCGTGAATGGTGAGACTGCAGAGTATGGCCGTGTTATTGATACCAATAAACAACTAACAGCACAAGGTAAAGATCTAGTGATTTACCAAAGACTGCTAATGGGTATTACCAAAGCGTCATTGGCAACAGAGTCATTTATTTCTGCGGCGTCGTTCCAGGAAACAACACGCGTTCTAACCGAAGCCTCAACCACAGGTCGTGTCGATACATTGCAAGGCCTGAAAGAAAACGTGATTGTGGGTCGTTTAATCCCGGCAGGTACTGGCTTTACGTACCACCAAGAGAAGCGCGCGAAGCGCGCTGCAAGCGTTATGCAAACAGCCGATGCAGAATTAGCACTTTCAGCACAGTTGAGTGAAGCAGAAGAGGCGACTGAAGAGTAGTAAGAAACTTCACTAATAAAAAAACCGCAGTCAGTGATGGCTGCGGTTTTTTTTCGTCCGCAATTAAGACACACGCGCCATATCAACAACGCTTGGTATAAAATGCGATTATGAATAAATCAAGTTTTGATCAACATGTGGCAGATGGGTACAATCACATCCCCGTCTATAAAGCCGTCGCCATTGATACAGATACCGCATTAGGCCTATATTTAAAATTAGCCAACAACCCTTACTCTTATTTGTTTGAGTCAGTTCAAGGTGGTGAAAAATGGGGTCGCTACTCAATGATTGGCCTACATGCGCAAACCGTTATCAAAGTGTTTGACCATGAAGTTCGTATTGAGCAAGAGGGTAAACTATTAGAATCAACCGAAGTTGAAGACCCATTAGCTTGGGTTGAGCAATATTTAGATCAATACAAAGTGCCAGAGTTAGAAGTCTTGCCAGATTTTAATGGCGGCTTGGTGGGTTACTTTGGTTATGAAATTATTCGCTATATCGAGCCTAGACTGTCTAGCATCGACAAGCCTGATGAGCTCGGTGTAGCGGATATCTTGCTAATGGTGTCAAACGATTTAGTCGTGTTTGACAATCTACTTAACCAAGCTTTTGTGATTACTCATATCGATCCAAGCAAACAAAGTTATAAGGATGCACTCAGTCGTTTAGAGGAAATTACTAAGCAAATTGATCAACCATTAGAATCAACTAGCTATCAATCAGACCATATTACTGAGCAAGATTTCGTCTCAAGTTTTGGTGAAGAGAACTACAAAAACACCGTTAAAAAAATCCAAGAATACATTGTCGCAGGTGATGTGATGCAAGTCGTGCCTTCACAACGCCTCAGTTGTAAATTTAGCGCACCACCAGTGGAGTTGTATCGTCAACTTAGGCGTCTTAACCCATCCCCTTATATGTATTACCTTAATTTAGAGGATGCAGCAATTGTAGGTTCTTCACCAGAAATTCTAACTCGCGTCGATGGTGATAGGCGCGCAACCGTTCGCCCAATCGCTGGTACACGCTCTCGTGGTGTCAATGAAAAGGAAGACTTGGCGCTAGAAAAAGACTTGTTAGCTGACGAAAAAGAAATTGCCGAGCATTTAATGTTGATTGACCTTGGTCGTAATGACCTTGGTCGTATTGCCAAAACTGGCACAGTCGAACTTACGGATAAGATGTTTGTTGAACGTTATTCACACGTAATGCATATTGTCTCGAACGTTGAATGCGAGCTTCAAGATAACATGAGCGCGATGGATGTACTTAAGGCCACCTTCCCAGCAGGTACACTCAGTGGTGCGCCAAAAGTACGTGCAATGGAAATTATCAACGAAGTTGAGCCACTTAAGCGTAATATCTATTCAGGCGCCATTGGTTACTTGTCGTGGCATGGTTGTATGGATATGGCCATTGCCATACGTACAGCTGTAGTAAAGGACGAAATTCTTTACGTGCAAGCAGGCGCAGGTATTGTTTATGATTCAGTGCCACAATCAGAATGGGATGAAACTATGCACAAAGCACGAGCACTAATTAAAGCCGCCGAACAAGTTTGAGATAAGCAAGAATAAAAGAAACTATATTAGGTTTTCATAAAAGTGTTGCATTTGTATTTTTTATGGTTATCATGGGAGCTTTAGTAGGGTTGTAACTCCTTACGCGGGGGTTGTATTTTTTTAATATATAAAGAGGAGAGAAGCATGAAGAAAACCATTTCTTCTATCTCAGCAGTTGTGACATTGGCGACATTATTTATGATGCCAATGGAAGCAGGTGCTAAAGAGATGACGGACGAAGAAGTCACTTTCGGTCGTAAAGCAGGTAACTGCTTAGCATGTCACATGATTCCAGGCGGTAACTTGCCGGGTAATATCGGTCCACCATTACTTGCGATGAAAGCAAGATATCCAGATAAAGCAGTGTTAAAGGCGCAAGTTTATGACGCTACAGTTAGAAATCCAAGTTCAATCATGCCTCCGTTCGGAAAGCATGGTATCTTAACGGATAAGCAGCTTAATCAGGTTGTAAATTACATTTATTCTAAATAAGGAGAAAAATAATGAAAAGAAGATTATTTTTAAAAAGCGCAATGGCAGGTTCTGCAGTTGCAACAGCAGTAGGCGCAGGCTTACTTACACCATCAATGGTTTTTGCTAACTCAGCAGACTTTAAAGCTGTATCAGATGCGGCAGGTGCTTCAGCAGCAGGCGCTGGTAAAGGCTCGTTTAAGTTTAAAGCCCCTAAGATTGCTGAAAACGGTGCAGTAGTGCCAATGACAGTAGATGCTTCTAAAATGGACGGCGTGACTAACATTTCTTTCTATGTTGTCAACAACGGTACACCATTAGCAGCTTCGTTCAATTTGTCTGGTGCTCAAGGTTATGTTTCTACTCGTATTAAGATGGGTAAAACTTCTCCGGTAGACGCATTGGT
This sequence comes from Gammaproteobacteria bacterium, assembly GCA_003489145.1. Lineage (GTDB taxonomy): Bacteria > Pseudomonadota > Gammaproteobacteria > PS1 > Pseudothioglobaceae > Thioglobus_C. The sequence goes on from DNJI01000108.1 coordinate 14,261, forward strand.
TACTGCAGGTGGTACAACAACTAAAGTATCGCAAGAAGTTAAAGTAACAATTGGCGGCTGTGGCGGTTAATTATTAATTATTAATTAATAAATTAAATAAAATATTAAAGGAGAATAAAAAATGGCAAAGATTAAATTAAAGCCTAAAGCTAGAAAAGGTGTTATTGGTATCAAGTGTTTAATTAAACACCCAATGGAAACTGGTTTACGTAAGAAAAAAGGTAAATTAGTAGCTGCAAATCACATTGTTCACATGGTTGTATCGCACAACGGTAACAAAATAGTTGATGCAGATATTGGTAGCTCTATTTCTAAAGACCCGTACTTTAAATTCAACGTTGCTGGCGCTAAAGGCGACACAATCGAACTTAAGTATAAAGACAACAAAGGTAAAACAGGCTCTAAGACTGCTAAGTCTAAGTAACTGATTACTATTGAGGAGAGATTAATGAAAAAACTAATAACTGCAGTCGTCAGTTTAGGTTTAATGATTGGCACCGCATCTGCTGGTACAGATGTAGACGCTGATCGTAAAGCCTTTGTTGGCCACTTTAAATCAATTAAGCCTAATGTTGAGTTTGCAGATTACACGATTGGTGTATATGCTTACGATGAAGGTTCTAGAGATCAGTTTGAAGAGATCTTAGACGGCATTCCACCGTATGAAGAAGCAGTGGAAAAAGGCGAAGCGGAGTTTGAAAAGTTTGGTTTAGCTAAATGTACGGCGCTTGCAGATCCTGCAGCGGCACGTTTAGCACACCCATACTATGATGATGCAGCTGGTACAGTGGTAACACTAGAAGGCACAATCCGTAAATGTTATACTGAGCAAACCGGTAAGAAGATGGCTCCTATGAAAGGTAAAGTTGCCCGAATCAGTGCTTGGATTTCTGATCAAGCAGCCGGTGAAAAGATCAACGTAAAAGTTGAATCTGATGGCGCAAAAGCAGCGTATGAAAGAGGAAAGAGTACTTTCTATGCGAAGCGTGGCCAGTTCAACATGTCATGTGCGGATTGCCATGTATATAACGCCGGTAAAAAAGCCAGAGCTGATATCTTGTCACCAGCACTAGGTCACACAACACACGTTCCAATGTATCGTGCGAAGTGGGGCGGTATTGGAACATTACATCGTCGTTACGGTGGTTGTTACAAGAATATGCGTGCTAAGCCTCTAATGGCCCAAAGCCCAGAATATCGTGATATGGAGTTCTTCCATCAAGCGATGAGTAATGGCCTTGAGATTAGTGCTGATCGTTACAGAAAATAGGAGAATATGATGAAAAAATTATTATTAACTACCTTAACTGTATTTGCATTTTCAGCGCAAGCTGACTATCTAGATGGTGCTCATAACTGGAATACAGGTTCGTCTGATCCGTTTAAAGCGGCAATTACTGCTGCAGAAACTGACTATGCAACAGCATTGGCAGCTTCTATGGCATGGCGTGATACTGGCAAGATGATTAAAGAAGCACACAAGCTTCAAACATCAGGTGATACTGCTGCTGCACTTGCAGTAGCTAAAGCCGCTCACAACCAAGCAGTTAATGCGTTATCGCAAGCTGCCGTTGCAGGTTCTGCTGGTCCAAGATTCTAGTAATCTAAACAGTTAAATAAAAATACCCCTTAACTGGGGTATTTTTTTGTCTGGTTTTTTTTGGTTACTGTGTAAGCGAAGAAATCAAAGGCAATAAAAAAAGCGCCATATTTGGCGCTTTTTTATTTTTACACTCAACTCTCTCCTTGGAATGTTTGGTTAATGTTGCAGCGTTCACTATTTGAGGATTTATGAAACTTACGGTTTTTTTTATAACTCACCACAACATTAAGATTTAAATTGTACCCTTAAATATAGTTCAAAAATAATCGTTTTTTTTTTGCAAATGAGTTTTTAAGGTAAACTTTTAATATAAATTAAGGGGTGGGATTTTAATGAGAAAGAAAAAACATTTTGTCGAATACGCACAAGCCAAAAAAATGGTAAATGACTTTGAACTCTCGGTTGAAACCAAATTAGATTACCAAATATCATATAAAGAAATTCACGCAGACCTTCCTTCAGATCCGACATCAACTTATCAAAAAGAGTGGATTGACTGGAGTGTATTTTTAGACAAAAATTACATATAAATTGCACCATTTTAATAATTTATAAATTTCTGTTATTGTCTTTATTTTTAAATCAAAAAAATCATAAAAACCCTATTTTTCTGCATATTTATCACTAATTTTGACTATTTATAGGGATTTTTTAAGGGTGTTTGCATTGTTTTCTAAATTTTATGGCAGAAAATAGCATTTAAAGTGCAAAAAAGCACATGGTTGCGCTATTGTTAGTCATAATGGGTATTTAAATTCTGACATCAATAAAATATAAAAGGGGAGCACATGTTTAGCGAAGGTGTAAAAAATAAAATTGATAAATTCGGTGATTTCTTAATTGAAGTATTTCATTTGTTGGGCTTGTTTGTGATTGGTGGTACGGTAGCTTGGTCTGCGGTTAGTGAATATTTACTGATTATGCAGCATGAGTCAGGTTTCGCTTCGCTTAAAGATATTTTATTACTGTTTATTTATTTAGAGCTTGGTGCGATGATCGGTATTTATTTTAAAACCCACCGTTTACCGGTGATATTCTTAATTTTTATTGCCATCACTGCAATTACAAGATTTCTGGTGATTGATATGAAGTCCTTGGTGGCCAATGATAGCTTTAATTTAATTATTATGGTTGCTTCTATTTTGATCCTGACTATTGCAGCAGGTATTTTAAGATTTACCGAAAAAAAATATGACACTTCAAGTGAGTGCTGTACATAGCTAATCAATATTAGGAGAGATAAAATGAATGTTGCAATTAAAGTAGGGGCGTTATTAGTTGGCGGTTATGCCGCTTACGGCATGGGCTCTTTTATGTATAACATGGGTAATGACATGACTGACATGACTCAATCAGTTGGGCGCATGACGAACGATGTTCATTCCATGGCTCAAGACATGAATGGCATGGCACGTAATATGATGCAAATGGCACAAAGCATGGTTGATGGCCAAAAGAAAATGGGTGATGATTTTGCTAATGTGGCTAGAGACATGAATGTAATGACTCGTTCCATGATATCGATGAGTAGAGACATGAACGGTCTTGGATCGCATATTTCCAACATGAATACCAATATTAAAGAAATGAATGGTTCTATGGCACGTATGAGTGGCGACATGTCAACCATGAATAACTCAATGTCAGGTATGCGCTATGATATTAATAAATTTACCAAACCTGAAAATATTATGATGCCTTGGATGCGCTAAGGTTGATCTCGTTTTTTAAAAACCGCCTTAAAGGGCGGTTTTTTATTGGCTAAAATTTTTAATTGTTTTTAATTTAAAAATATAAATAATCCGTAATTTTCCAGTTGTAAAATGAAGTGTATTATGCGAATTTTTTTAGTAATTTCTTAGTGTTATTGGATGCCTGATTCTGAGTTTGTCCACCTGCATTGTCACAGTGAATATTCCGTTGAGAATAGTTTAATTCGCATACCAAAATTGGTAAAAAAAGCCAAAGAACTCGGCATGAGCTCTATTGCGCTTACTGATAATGCCAATCTATTTGCGGCTGTTAAGCTTTATAAAGAAGCCAAAAGCGCTGGTATTAAGCCAATCTTTGGTGCCGAGCTTATTCTTAAAGGTGAAGATCAAAATTTCTCTTTACTGCTTTTGTGTCAAAATCAACAAGGCTATCTGAATTTATCCGAGCTGATTTCATTGTCTTATTTGCAAGGTCAAACGCTTGATGGTGTGAGTATTACTGCCGAGCAGTTACAAGCGTACCACCATGGCTTGATACTCATTGCACTACCGGTACGTAGTGATGTGGCACAACACTTAATTAACAATCAAATGCCTGAGGCAAATCAACAAGCTCAAGCTTGGAAAACTGTTTTTGGTGATCGTTTTTACCTGGGAGTACAACGTACGGGTCGAACTTATGATGAGCGCCACTTGCATCTTTGTGTTGAACTTGGCTTAGCGCTTGACATTCCTTTGGTGGCAACCAATGATGTGGAATTTTTACAAAAACAAGATTTCGACGCACACGAGGCCAGAATCTGTATTTCCCAAGGTGGCTTGTTGGATGATGCACGCCGTGAAAAACACTACCACACTGAGCAGTATTTAAAATCAGGTGAAGCAATGGAGGATTTATTTTCCGACTTGCCTGAGGTAATCATTAACAGTGCTGAAATCGCTAAGCGCTGCAATGTACATTTTGAATTGTATAAAAAGAATTATTTGCCGGATTTCCCAATTCCAGAAGGGTTGAATATTGCGCAATTTTTCACTCAAGAGTCAGAAGCGGGTTTAGACAATCGTTTGCAAGACATCAAAGCAGATCGTCAGATTTATGATGATCGCTTGGCATTTGAATTATCAGTGATTATTCAAATGGAATTTCCAGGGTATTTTTTGATCGTTGCTGATTTTATTCGTTGGTCAAAAGATAACGGCATTCCTGTGGGTCCTGGTCGTGGCTCTGGTGCAGGCTCTTTGGTGGCTTATGCGTTAGGTATTACCAATGTTGATCCAATCAAGCATGAGTTATTATTTGAGCGTTTTCTAAACCCTGAACGTGTTTCAATGCCAGATTTTGATATTGATTTTTGCACCGATCGTCGTGATGAAGTGATTGACTATGTCTCTAAGAAGTATGGTGCTGAGAAAGTATCACAGATTATTACTTACGGCACCATGGCGGCTAAAGGTGTTGTGCGTGACGTAGGACGTGTTTTAGGCCATCCTTACGGTTTTAGTGACCGGATATCTAAGTCTATCCCTAACGACCTTAAAATCAATCTTTCAAGAGCACTGGGTTATTTCAATGAAGGTGACTCACAAGAGAATAAAGACAAGTGGTATTCTGAAGAATTGAAAAATCGATATGACTCTGAAGAAAGCGTCACCACTTTGATTGATTTATCACTAGAGTTAGAAGGTTTGGTTCGTAATGTGGGTACACACGCCGGTGGCGTACTCATTGCCCCAAGTAAGATTAGTGATTTTTGCCCGATTTATAAAGGCCCTAACGAATCAGATGGCGTGGTTTCGCAATTTGACATGAAAGATGTTGAGGCCATGGGTTTGGTGAAGTTTGATTTCTTGGGCTTATCCAACCTGACGGTAATTGATAAAACTGTAAAACTTATTTTTGCCAAAGGTTTGAGTGATGAGTTAATTGATTTAGACACTTTGTCTTTGGATGATAACGGTGTGTACGAGTTGTTACAACGCTGTGATACTACTGGTATTTTCCAGCTTGAATCAGAGGGCATGCGTGGTTATTTGAAAAAACTCCAAGCTGATTCATTTGAAGACATTGTGGCTATGCTAGCCTTATACCGACCGGGTCCGCTCGGCGCTGGCATGGTCGATGACTATATTAATGTGAAGCACGGCACGCAAAAGGTTAAGTACCCGCATCCAATGTTAGAAGAGATTCTTAAACCAACCAATGGCGTGTTCTTATACCAAGAGCAAGTGATGAAATCTGCCCAAGTTATGGCGGGTTATTCGCTTGGTGGTGCCGATTTATTGCGCCGTGCGATGGGTAAAAAAATCGCTGCAGAGATGGACGCACAGCGTGATGTGTTTGTCAAAGGTGCGGCTGAGCGCGAGATTGATGTCAAAAAAGCCAATGAAATTTTTGACTTGATTGATAAGTTCTCAGGTTATGGGTTTAACAAATCACACTCGGTGGCCTATGCTTATATTTCTTATCAAACTGCTTGGTTAAAGGCGCATTATCCTGCTGCTTTTATGGCATCGGTACTTTCAGGCATGATGGATGATACAGACCGAATTGCCTTTACTGTTAAGGAAGTGCAAGCCATGGGTTTGACCGTTGATGGCCCGAGCGTTAATACCTCTTATCATCAGTTTAGTATCCGAGATGAAAAAATCATTACTTACGGTTTAGGTGCGATCAAGGGTGTGGGTGAAGCCTTGGTTGAAGTCTTAGTGGCTGAGCGAGAAGCAAATGGCGAGTATCAAGATTTGTTTGATTTTTGTTCGCGTATTGAGCGTCGATCTTTGAATAAGCGCGCCGTTGAAGCTTTGATTTATAGTGGTGCTTTAGATGGTTTTGGTGTTAATCGTGCTAGTTTGATTAAAAGCTATCCAAGTGCAATGAAGCAAGCAGAGCAACGACAAAATGACCAATCTAGTGGGCAAAGTGGCTTATTTGCAAATGAGCAAGTACACAACGAGTATGA
>DNJI01000123.1:0-3572 GCA_003489145.1 Gammaproteobacteria bacterium
ACCATTGGGCGAATAATACGTAAATCTTTGGCGTCATTAATATAGTGTGCTTTCATGGTTTGAATCTTACCATTGTGACACATCGACATCATTAAACTCTCGCTCAAATCATCTAAATGTTGGCCTAAAGCTAAAACGTTATAACCTTCTCGTCTGGCTACTTGATACATCAAACCACGCTTGATTCGAGAGCAAAATGAACAATAAGAATCACCACGCATACTTTCTTTAGCCTGTTCCATAATCGGAAATTCTTCAAAAAAATATGGGATATCAAATTGCTTAAAAAACACCTCAAGTGCTTGCGGCTCAAAACCTTCAACTTGAGGATCAATCGTTACAATGCCGAGTTCAAACTTGACCGGAGAATGACGCTGAAAATGACGCAAGATGTGGAATAAACTCAAAGAGTCTTTACCACCAGAAACCGCTAACAATATTTTATCACCCGCTTTAATCATGCCAAAATCACTAATGGCACGGCCAACAGGTTTAAGTAATAGTTTGGGTAATTTTATGCGTGGTAAAACCATTGCTCTTGTCTTTTTAAAGTGTCTTTAGATAGATTGTCAGTGACACTCAAAGTGCAAAATGTTGGTGCACTGTTGGTCATTGTGACGCTTAATTCAATTAACAACTCGTCTCTTAAAAGTCCAACTTGGATTACATCGCCTTCGGCGTAAGAGTCAATCGCGCTTGCTAAGTCTTTAGCTTGTACTTTGATACTGTCAATACTCATGATTTTATCGCCAACATATAAGCCCGCTGCTTGAGCGCAAGACCCCTCTAATACATGACTAATAAGGGCAAACTCTTGGGCTTTGTTAATGCCAATACCGAAGTTTGAAAGTTCTTCTTTCTTATGGCTAAATTCACAATTGATGCCCACGTAATCAAATGCTTGTTTGAGTGGCAATTCACTCATACCATACAGATAATCATCAAAAAATTTGGTGAAATCACTTTGAGTTAAATGTGCAACCACTTTTTGTACCGTATCATCTTCTAAACCGGTGTCTTGATAATTGACCCATATCAGCTTCAACACATCATCTAATGACTGAGCATCATGACTACGGCTACGAATCTCAATATCGAGCACAAAAGCCAACAAAGCACCCTTGGTATAATAGCTCACAATTGCATTTGGTGCGTTCTCATCTTGTTGATAAAACTTAGTCCAAGCATCAAAACTCGACTCAGCCAATGATTGTTTGTGTCGACCTTGGCTCTTTTGTACTCTCGTTACCGTTTGTGCAAATAAGGTTAAATACTGCTCCGGTGATAACAGCTTAGTACGCAATAGTGACAGCTCATCATAATACGAAGTAAAGCCCTCAAAAACCCATAACTGTTCGGTGTAATTCTCCCGCCCCAAATTAAGCGCATGAAAGCTTGCTGGCTTAATGGTTTTAATCCACCACGCATGAAAGTACTCATGTGAACAAAGCGCTAAAAATCGCGTGTAATCAGAATCAATTTCAGGTTTATTTTCGGTTGGCAACTCTTTTCTAGAGCAAATCAAACTGCTGGATTTTTTGTGCTCTAGGCCGCCGTAAGCCTTAGTTCTTACCAGTGTTAAAAACAAGTACTCATCAAACGGTACATCGCTGACAAAGAAATCTATATGGTGTTGACAAATGCGTATCAAATCAGCTCTTAATCGGGCGATGTCTGTTGTGTGTTGGCCAGTCAATGTCATGGCATGAGGTATCTTATTGACCTCAAATTCAAAGCGGGTGAAATCAGCCATCTCCACCGGATGATCAATCAAGTCTTGATAATGATCAGCTTGGTAAACCTCGAAACCCTCATCTTTTGATTTGAGCTTTAAAGTGGTGGCACAACTCCAATCGCCCAACATCTTACTTGTTGGGTAGTTAATCACCAACTCACATGGGTTATCTTCAAAGCCAACTGATTTTAAAAATACACTACTGCCATTAAAGAAGGCACGCTCATTAGTTAGATAGGCACAACGTACCGACAAATCAAAAGCATAAAGCTCATATTGCAAAGTAATACTTGAATCGCAAGGCTGCGTGATCCAATGGTTTTTATCTAGTTTTTTAATGGCAATCGTCTTGCCACAACTTTGTGCATTAATACTAACGATATGTTTAGAAAAATCTCGAATCAAATAACTGCCTGGAATCCAATTTGGCAATGAAAAAACCTGCCCTAATGGGTTAGGATTATCAAGTGTTAGCTCGACTTGAAAAATATGTGCGTGTAAGTCTTTAGGGGTAAGCGCGTACCTAACAACGTTTTGATTCATCGAACCAATTGATCAATCGTTGCTTTGAAATCGAGCACTGCTTTTTGATAATTTGTGGCCACCTGTGCATAGCCAAGCTGGGCATTTTGCTCATTATTTTGTGCACTAATCACAAAGCTCGCCTGTCCGCTACCATTGGCATAACGCCCTCTTTCTTCTACAGTTCTAGCCTTGGCAATTGAAATTTGCTTTTTATTAGATTTAAGCATTTGCATTAGTAGCTTAATTTTTTCTTTAAGTATGGTAGCTTGCACATTAAGTTCAAGCAACTGCTCTCTTTTGTATTGCGCTAAACGCGCCAATTTAATTTCTGCTTTTTTGACATTGTTACTACTCTTAACCCCACCCAATGGATACGACCAGTCCAAACCCACATTCCAAGTAGCGCTTTGGTTTTCTAATGAATTCGAGTAACTGCTGTTTTCTCCCTCACTTGCCAAACCTAAATTCAAATCTAACTTAGCTTGCGATTCATTCTTAAAACTAAACAGTTGTCGCTTCAAAGTTTTTTGATCTAAAGCGGTAATTTTTAGCGCTCTAGTGTCTGCTAATAACCACACCTCTTTAGCAGAGTAAATTTTGTATAAATCTGTATTGGCAACCACTTGATCAAAATTAAGCGCTAATGTAATGGCTATTTCATGACGCAACAAGATTAAGTCTTGCTGTGCTTGTAATAATTGCTGTTGCGCTCTTTGATAGGCATCCTCTTGCAACAAGACATCAACCTTATCTACCACAGAAGCCTCAAATTTTTGCTTAACTAAATTCAGCTCTTGCCCGGCCAAAGCTAATCGGCGCTCATTAATTAACTGCTGCTCTTGTGCATAGGCCAAATCAACAAAACGTTTGAGTTTTTTAAGAATAAAATCTTCTTCCTGTTCAAGTCGTTCAAGCGTATTTTTCTCAATGGCAATCTGAGCAACATCCCCATCAAGCTGGTCATTCACACCATCCCGATTGCGTAATAATGGATACGTATAATCTAATGAAAATCGGTTACGTGTCGTATTAACGTCTTTATTTTTATCCTTCCAAGCGTGTTTAAAGGTAATATCACTACCAGAATTTGCAATTTTTCGCGTTGCAGAAACATCGGCTGAGGTTGTGTTTAGCTTGTTATAAGTGCTCGATGATATATCGCTGGCATTTTCATTTTTATAATTACCATTAATCGAAATAACCCAATCTTCATTAGCTGTAGTTAGGCGTTTTTCAACTTGTTTAATCTGACTGCTTAATGCTTGTTGTTCAAAAAAAGGATGGGTGGCTTTTAGCCGCTCAATAAACTCAC
>DNJI01000123.1:3982-6533 GCA_003489145.1 Gammaproteobacteria bacterium
CTTTTTTAATTTCATTAATAATAGCATAAAGTTTTTTACCCGTGGTTTCAATCACCACATCAGCAACTTCTTGATAAAAATCTTCTCTAGCGTTGACTAAATCACGAATGGTTTTCTCTCGATTACTTGATTGCTCTAACAAAGGGCGTGATTTAGAATTGGCTGTGCGTTTTACCAGCTGTGCAATACTAGAAGATAAATACACCACAAAACTATCACGCTTTAGCAATGTTCTATTTTCTTCTTTGATAACAATACCACCGCCAGTGGCGATAACAATATTAGGGATTTCGCACAAATCTTTGAGCGCTTGAGTTTCACGCTGTCGAAACCCTTCTTCACCTTCTACATCAAAAATATGATCAATCGCAACACCGGTGCGGGCAATAATCTCAAAATCGGAATCGAAGAAGTCGCGCTTTAATACACAAGCAAGACGGCGACCAACCGAAGTCTTACCAGAGCCCATAGGGCCGACTAAAACAACATTGGTTAGTTGATTGCCCATAATATGATCAAAGGCGATTAAGCCAGTTCATAACTTGCACCGCAATACGGGCAAGCGGCTTTACCTGTTGAATCAAATTTTAAGAATACTTTAGGGTGCATATTCCACTTTTGCGCATCTTTTGGTGGGCAATGAAAAGGTAAGTCTTTCTGTTCTACCGTAGAAAAACTGACATGTTTTTTCTGAAAATCATCTACTATTTCACTCATCGACACACCCCTTTGGCTATCCAATTTTTATATTGTTCATTACGACCATAAACACAATCAAAGTACAAGGCTTGCAATTGCTTGGTTATTGGCCCGCGTGTTCCAGCACCGATTGTGCGATTATCTAACTCACGAATCGGGGTTACCTCTGCCGCTGTGCCGGTAAAGAAAGCTTCATCAGCACAATACACCTCATCACGGGTAATGCGTTTTTCAACAATTTTATAACCCAAATCTTTCGCCAAAGTAAAGATGGTATCACGAGTAATGCCCGCCAACGCCGAAGTTAAATCCGGCGTGTAAATAACACCATCACGAATAATGAAGAAATTTTCACCACTGCCTTCAGCCACAAAGCCATCAACATCTAACAACAACGCCTCATCATAGCCATCGGTTAACGCCTCTTGCAAAGCCAGCATAGAGTTAATGTAGTTACCATTCGCCTTGGCTTTGGTCATCGCAATATTAACGTGATGGCGCGTATAGCTTGAAGTCTTGATACGAATACCATTTTCCATGTTGTCTTCGCCTAAGTACGAACCCCATTCCCACGCAGCAATAATCGTATGCACTTTTAGGCCGTCAGCACGCAAACCCATGCCTTCGGAGCCATAAAAACTCATTGGGCGAATATAGGCGCTATCAAGGTTGTTTTTAACTACGGCATCTTTTTGAGCTTGATTGATCTCTTCTTTAGAAAAACCAATGTCCATATTCATAATCTTGGCAGAATTAAACAACCGATCCGTATGCTCTTCAATTCTAAAAATTGCTGGGCCATTATCAGTTTGGTAGGCACGAACACCTTCAAACACACCCATGCCATAATGCAAAGTGTGTGTTAATACGTGAACTTTAGCATCACGCCAATCAACCCATTCACCATCAAACCAAATAAAACCATCTCTATCGTCAAATCCTGGCATCTTTATTCCTTATCTAATTCAAATGCGCTGTGCAACGAACGCACCGCTAATTCTAAATATTTTTCATCAATGACAACTGATATTTTAATCTCTGAAGTAGAGATCATTTGAATATTAATATTCTCTTGATGCAATACTTCAAACATCTGCGCTGCAATACCTGCGTGTGAACGCATACCAATACCCACTAAAGACACTTTAACCACTTTATCATCAGTTTGCACGCCCATAGCACTAAGTTCATCACAAATACCTTGTAAGATCGCTTGTGCTTTATCAAAATCATTACGATGCACGGTAAAGGCAAAATTAGTTAAGCCTTCACGTGCCGAAACACTTTGCACAATCATATCAACTTCAATATTCGCTTCACTGATTGGCTTTAAAATTTTAAAAGCAATACCCGGTTCATCTGGCACACCAATTAAGCTTAATTTTGCTTCATCGATATTATGCGCAATCCCTGAAATAACGGCTTGTTCCATAATGTTTTCCTCACTGGTAATTAATGTCCCTTCAGGATTGTCAATCAGTGATGACAATACCCTTAAAGGTACCTTGTATTTTGATGCAAACTCCACACTACGGATTTGCAAAACCTTTGAACCGAGCGATGCCATCTCCAGCATCTCTTCATAGCTCACAGACTTCATTTTTCTTGCCTTTGGCTCAATGCGTGGATCGGTGGTGTACACACCATCCACATCGGTATAAATCTGACACTCGTCAGCATTCAGCGCTGCCGCTAACGCTACAGCAGTAGTATCAGAGCCACCACGACCCAAGGTAGTAATATGCCCTTGTTCGTCCACACCTTGAAAGCCAGCCACAACGACAACTTTGCCAGCCTCTAAGCTTTCACGAATACGATGATCGTCAATCGACTTAATGCGCGCCTTGCCATG
>DNJI01000061.1 GCA_003489145.1 Gammaproteobacteria bacterium
TTTATTTGTATGCCGATTAACCAACCCTGTGTTCATCAAGCTAATCAAACCTCCATAAGCTGCAGAAAGCCCTGCACCCAATGTGGAAAAATAAGCGACGGTCACCAATATGATGATTAGTTGAATTTTTGGCAGCTTACTTTTCACTGCCAAAATCCCCGATATCACAAACCCACAAAATTGTGAATTATACAGTCTGAGCGATGTAAATTAAAGACGTTTTTAGTGAAAAAACTACTTTTATTAGCAGTATTAATAAGTAACGATATTCTTATATATTTGACAACTTGCCCAACTCTATTAATAATGGTTTTTTTTGAAACAAATCAACTGAGGAGAGAATATGGCACATGTTGTCGTGATTGGTGCAAGTACGGGTGGATTACCTTTTGCTTATGACGCTAAAAAAACATTGGGGAATGACCACAAAGTTACCGTCATTTCTAACAACCCAAACTTTAACTTTATTCCATCTAATCCGTGGGTTGCTGTGGGTTGGCGCTCTGAAGATGACATCAGTTTTGAATTAGCACCACACCTTAAACGCAAAGACATCAATCTCATCGTTGGTGAAGCTACTGAAATTAAACCCAATGACAATCAAGTCATGGTGGGGGATCAAGTGGTAGATTACGATTATCTAGTCTTGGCCACTGGCCCCAAGCTCGCCTTTGATGAGGTGAAAGGTCTTGGCCCTGATGGTCACAGTGTTTCAATCTGTACCACGGCACACGCTAAGGTTGCCTCAGACGAGTGGGAAGATTTCTGCGAAAATGGCGGTGGTCCGATTGCAGTTGGTGCTGTTCAAGGCGCCTCTTGTTTTGGTCCGGCTTATGAATTTGCCTGCATTATGGACACTGATTTGAAAAAACGTGGCATTCGTGACAAATGTCCGATGACCTTTATAACCGCTGAGCCTTATATCGGCCACTTAGGTTTGGGCGGTGTTGGCGATTCTAAAGGTCTATTAGAATCAGAATTTAGACAACGTCATATTAAATGGATTACCAATGCCAAGGTTGCTTCAATTGCTGCTGATAAGGTCACAGTAGAAGAAGTTAACGACGAAGGTAAAACCATTAAAACCCATGAAGTTGAAACCAAACATACTATGTTCCTGCCTGCCTTTAAAGGCGTAGACACCGTGGCTAAATTAGCTGATGTTGATGCGGGCTATGTTAATCCACGTGGTTTTGTAATGATCAACGACTACCAACAGTCGCCCATCAAAGAAAATATTTTCTCGCTTGGTGTGAATATCGCCATTCCGCCGGTTGAGCCAACACCAGTAATGTGTGGCACACCTAAAACTGGCTATATGATTGAATCCATGGTGACGGCGGTGGTACATAATATTGAGGACATGATTGCTGGTAAATCACCATCCAACATTCCAACTTGGAACGCGGTGTGTATTGCCGATATGGGTGACACCGGTGCGGCGTTTGTTGCCATGCCACAAATTCCACCCAGAAATGTTACTTGGGCCAAAAAAGGCAAGATGATGCACTTGGCAAAAATTGCCTTTGAGAAATTCTTTATTCGTAATATGAAAACGGGCAATTCAGAGCCGGCTTATCAAAAATACATCTTTAAAATGCTCGGCATTGAGCGCTTAAAGAAAAAATAGTCAAAACTAAAAGTCGCTTACATTTATATAGGCGGCTTTTTTACACGCTTTGTTTAATCATTTCCTCAGCAGCTTTGCGTGCCTTATCGGTAATGGTGGCACCACCCAAGATACGTGCTACCTCATCAACTCGCTCATGATTAGAAAGCTGTTCGACCGTTGTTTGCGCGCCCTCATCTTGTTGGGCTTTACTCACCCGTAAATGTTGATGACCAAAACTGGCCACTTGTGCCAAATGAGTAATGCAAATAATCTGATAATGCTCGCTCAACTGTTTTAATTTTTGCCCAACCACCTCAGCAACTGCACCGCTAATACCAACATCAACTTCATCAAAAATCAACGTTGGGGTATATTCACTGTCACTACTGACCACCGATATTGCCAATGATATGCGCGACAATTCACCGCCTGAAGCGACTTTTTTCAAAGCTTTAAAGTCACTGCCCACATTGGTTTTCACCAAGAAGTCGACGCCCTCATCACCATTGTAGTGCACACCCTCTGCCTTTCTAGCTAGATTGACTTTGACCTCACTACCCGGCATGCCTAGTACTTGCATAGCTTCGGTGACTGCGTTTGATAAGTGTATGGCTTTTTCAGCTCTTATTTTACTTAAGCGCTTAGCTTGTTTTTGATACTGCTGGGACAATTGATTTTGTTGTTGTTGTAAAGCATCAATTGATGCACCGGCACCGTCAATGGATTCTACTTCCGCAACAACCTTATCCTTGGCAATTATTAATTCTGTAATTTGGCAATTGTGCTTACGCGCCAAATCGTGCAACTCACTTAGTCTTGCTTCTAATTCAGTGGTTGTTTGCTCATCTACTGACAAACTAGACAAGTAGTTGGTTAGTTCATAAATGCTTTCTTGTGTTTGCACCTGCGCACTAGACAACAACGCCGAGATTGGCACAAGCTTCTCATCGGTTTCTGCCGCTAAACTCAGCTCATAACTCAAACCATTTAATTGCTCATTAACGCCAGATTCTTGTTCGAGTTGGCCAAGAATAGCGGTGGCTTTTTCAATCAAGCTGGCTGCATTTGCGCTGGTTTTAAAGTCGCTTTCAATATGCTCAAGCTCATCTTGCATCAGTTCGGCATTCTCTAGCTCTTGCAACTGGTGTTGCAATAAAGCTTGTTGTTGCTGTTTCAAATCCTGATTAGTGCTGAGCTCATCAATTTGATTACTAGTGGCCTTATACTCAGCAACGATTGTATTAAGCAAAGCACAAGCCTCGGTACTTTGCGCATAAGCATCGAGCAAATTTCGCTGTTGATCGGGGCGCAATAATAATTGGTGTTCATTTTGCCCATGCATATCAACCAACAACTCGCCCACGCCTTTTAAAACCGATAGTGGTACGCTAGCACCATTAACAAATGCTTTAGAACGTCCATCGGCATTAATAATACGACGCAAAATACATTCGCCCTCATCCTCGAGTGATTGCTCTTGAAGGTAAGCTTGTATTTTTTGTTGATTAAGCACATCAAACACCGCACTAACCTCGGCTTTGTCTTTACCATGGCGCACTAAGGAAGAATCACCACGCCCGCCCAATGCTAAATTAAGCGCTTGTAAAAGAATAGATTTACCCGCACCAGTCTCGCCCGTCACTGTGCTCATGCCTGGGGAAAAAGCCAGATCTAAGGTTTCAACAACCGCCAAATTTTTAACCGATAGCTGGGATAACATAACCGATATTGCGTATTAAAGCTTAGCGCCCCAATGTAGCTTTGAGCGAATAATCTCAAAATAATCATAATTCTGCGGATGCAGTAAATGAATAAAACTGCCGTGCTGACGCACACGGATATCTTGTCCGTCAGCAATGGCCACTGAAGTTTGCCCGTCAAAGCTCACGGTTGCACCTTCGTCAGATTCTCTTACGCGAATCACCACCTCGCTACCGCCTGGCACTAACAGCGGACGATGACTCATGGTATGCGGGCA
>DNJI01000022.1 GCA_003489145.1 Gammaproteobacteria bacterium
TTTTTTGTGGGAAGCGGAAACTGCTCATAACAAGCTTAAGCAGTTTGGCCTGCTATTTGCTTCTAATGTTTTAGGTCGGCGTTTATTAAAGGCTTTGTTTTATTACCAACACCCAAGCCTAAATACCACGGTAGATGGTATCAAATATGACAATCCGATTGGCCTTTCAGCCGGTTTCGACAAAGATGGCGAACTGACGGATGCTTATCCACTCATAGGTTTTGGTTTTGCTGAACTCGGTTCTTTTACCGGCGATGTGTGTCCGGGTAATCCAGGTGTGGGCAGACGTTTATTTCGTTTGGTTAAATCTAAATCAATCCTAGTTTGGTATGGGCTTAACAACCAAGGCGCCCAAGCCATTGCCAAAAGATTAAAAGATAAAAAATTTAAGATACCTATTGGTATTAGCGCTGCCAAAACTAACAATGCCACGAGTTTTGATTTGCAAAATTCTATCGATGATTATTTAAAAACAGTCAATGAATTTAAGGAAATTGGCCATTATTACACCGTTAATATTTCTTGTCCAAACACCCAAGATGGTGAGCCTTTTGTTGATCAAAAAAATTTAGACGCATTACTTAGTGCACTAGACAAAGTCAAACAAGAAAGTAAACCGGTCTATATAAAAATGGCCGCTGATTTAGAGTTAGATGAAATTAATATAATTGTTGATGCTTGCTTAAAGCACAAGATCGATGGCTTGGTACTTACCAACTTAACCAAACCATCAATGAGTGATGAGTACCTTAAAGAAGAATTAACTTTTGATAAAGGCGCGCTCAGTGGTTTACCAGTGCAGAGAATTTCAACGGAAGTTGTACGCCATGTTTATCAAAGAACGCGTGGTAAGATTACCATTATTGGTGTGGGCGGTGTGTTTAGTGCGGATGATGCTTATGAGAAAATTACCTCTGGGGCTAATTTAATCGAACTTATTACCAGCATGATTTTTGAAGGTCCGCAAGTGGTCGGTGAAATTAATCGTGGCTTGGTTGAGCTACTTAAAAAAGACGGATTCTCATCAATCGAAGCCGCAGTAGGATCGCGCAATCCATTACTTTAGATAGAGCCTTTAAATTTCATTAATTAAGCTTTTGATAACTTGAGCAGAAGTGTCGAAAGCTTGTTGTTCTTCGTCAGTAAAGTTTAATTCAATAATTTTTTCTACACCGTTCTCACCTAGCATCACAGGCACGCCAATAGCGATATCGCTCTGTCCATACTCACCTTCGAGCATGGTGATACAAGGAAGGAGTCGATGCTTGTTATGCACTATGGCTTCCACCATGATTGTCACTGCAGCACCTGGGGCGTTATTGGCGCTGGATTTTTGTTTGAGATTGAGTATTTCTGCACCACCATCGCGGGTGCGTTGAATCAGATTGTCAATGGTATTTTGATCAAGTAAGTGTTCAATTGAAATACCGCTAACCGTGGTGAATCTTGGCAAAGGCACCATGGTGTCACCATGACCACCGAGTACCATGGCTTGAATATCGTTAATAGAGTAGTCTGTTTCCATGGCAATAAAACTTGATAGGCGCATTGAATCTAAAATACCAGCTTGCCCCATAATACGGTTGCGTGGCCAATTGGCTTTTTTATTGGCGTAGTAGGTCAATACATCGACTGGATTAGACACCACAATGACGTAGGCATCGGGCGCGTGTTTGATGATGCCATCCATAATCTCATCGATTATTTTAAGATTAATGGCCAATACGTCAGTTCGATCCATGCCGGGTTTTCTGGGCAAGCCGGCGGTGATAATAACAATGTTGGAATCTTTAATATTGGCAATATCACTTGAACCTATAAGTTCGGCATCAAAATGATAGACAGGTGAGGTTTCTTGAATATCAAGCGCCACACCTTTGGCGTATTGTTCGTCAAGGTCGATGAGTACGATTTGCTGTGCTAGCTTTTGAATAGCCAACATTTGTGCGGTACTTTCACCCACTTTGCCAGCACCGACAATACTGATTTTATTAACCATGGCAACCTCCGTCTAATGCTTATATAATATCTTGCTTATCGTATTAACAATATTAACCCAAAATGAGTGAAGAATTCCACAAATTAGCGCTTGATTATCATAAGGGTGAGCGCCCTGGAAAGATCTTTGTATCTTCACACAAATCCCTAGAAACGCATCACGACCTATCTTTGGCTTACACACCTGGTGTGGCTGCCCCTGTTAGAGAGATTGCTAAGGATGAATCAAAAGTATATGACTATACGATCAAAGGTAATTTGGTGGCGGTTATCACTGATGGCTCTGCTGTATTAGGGTTGGGCAATGTAGGGCCATTAGCAGCAAAACCAGTAATGGAGGGCAAAGGTGTTTTGTTTAAGCAGTTTGCCGATGTCGATGTATTCAATATCGAAGTTGGTACGCAAGATGTCGATGAATTTGTGCAAACAGTGATTAATATTGCCCCGACTTTTGGCGGTATTAATTTAGAAGATATTTCTGCACCGCGTTGTTTTGAAATTGAACAACGTTTGATTGAAGCGCTAGATATCCCCGTGTTTCATGACGATCAACACGGCACGGCCATTATTATTGCAGCAGGGCTTTTAAATGCACTTGAGATTCAAGGAAAAACACCTGAAACTGCAATGTTGACTTGTTTAGGTGCGGGTGCGGCCGGTATAGCAACACTTGATTTACTTTGTGAGCTTGGTTTTAAAAAATCCAATATTTTGCTGGTTGATTCCAAGGGTGTGATTACGGATTCACGCGAAGGACTAACCAAAGAAAAATCAGATTATGCCAGCACAACAGATAAGCAAACATTGGCAGATGCCATGCAAGATTGTGATATTTTTGTCGGTGTGGCGTCTAGTAATTTAGTCTCGCAAGAGATGGTGAAATCCATGGCGGATAATCCGATTGTGTTTGCTTTGTCAAACCCCGATCCCGAAATCTCACCCGCAGATGCCAA
>DNJI01000027.1 GCA_003489145.1 Gammaproteobacteria bacterium
CCGTGATAACTGTCTTTAATTACGGTGATGTCGATATTAACAATATCACCTTTTTTTAGTTTTTTATCGCCAGGAATCCCATGGCACACCACATTATTAACACTGGTACAAATAGATTTTGGAAAGCCGTGATAATTCAGTGGTGCAGGAATAGCGTTTTGCACATCGACAATATAATCATGGCAAAGCTTGTTTAATTCATCAGTAGTGATACCAGCTTTTACCTTGGGTGTTATCATGTTAAGTACATCAGCTGCTAGGCGTCCAGCCACACGCATTTTCGTTATTTCATCCTTGGATTTAATTGCAATTGCCATTTCTATGCTCGATTTGTTGCGCGTGCTTCTAGTGCTGCGATTCTATCTTCAATGGGTGGATGCGACGAAAACCACGAAGCAAAACCTTTTTTATCATCAATACCAAATGCCGCCATTTGCTCAGGTAACGCTTCTGGTTCTACTTGTCCTAAACGTTTGAGTGCATTAATCATATTTTGATGTCCGGCTAAGTCTGCACCACCCGTATCAGCGACGAATTCACGCTTTCTAGAAACATACATGACAATAGTAGAGGCTAAGATTGATAAAACAATTTGTGCAAACAAGGTGGTTACAAAATAACCAATACCATGACCTCGATTATTTTTTAGAATAACACGGTCAACAATGTGCCCGATTACCCTTGAGAAGAAAATTACAAAGGTGTTAACCACGCCTTGTATTAGGGTTAAAGTTACCATATCACCATTCGCCACATGGCTCATTTCATGGCCAACCACTGCCTCAATCTCACCCTGACTCATTGAGTCTAATAAACCTTGAGAGACAGCAACCAATGCTTTATTTTTACTAGCACCAGTGGCAAAAGCATTCATTGAGGCTGATGGGAAAATTGCCACTTCTGGCATTTTAATGCCAACAATTTTAGCCTGCTTTTCGACCGTTTCGATTAACCACTTTTCCAAGTTATTATTCGGTGATTCGATAACAACGGCACCGGTCATGCGTTTTGCCATCCATTTAGAAATCAGTAGCGAAATAAAAGCACCGCCAAAACCAAAAACAGCAGAGAAAATAAGCAGTGCCTGCAAGTCAAGATCAGAGCCATTGGCTGCCAAAATGCCTTCCACACCAAGTAGGCTTAGGGTGATGCTAAGTAAGACGATAATAGCAATGTTGGTGAGTAAAAATAGAAAGATTCGTTTCATGGTATTTTTGTTTTTATTAATTAATAGTTAATAGATGGGGATATTATCTTATAGATTCAAGTCTGTTGGGTTACAATGAATGCAATGATTAAAGTTTTTTTATTATTGGTTTTGCTGTTTTCTGGTTGTGAAGATCAAAAGAATGATCAGAATGTGGTTGTGAAAGACACCAATACACCAACCATGCAAAAACACAAACATCCGCCTGGAGCTGATGAGCCCGCTATTTGTGAAAATTTAAGCGTTGCCGAGTGTTTAACCATCATTATTCCCACCATCTGGGATCGTGAAGTCGAAAAAGACTGTTCTTAGGATTTAATTTTTCTTTTATCGCTTAATTCAATTTGAATAGGCTGCTGAGTAATTGGACAAGTAAATTCTAGTTGAATGGCTTGTAATTGTAAATCTTCTGGATGGTTTTTATCTGCATTGCCGTAAAGTCTATCACCAATGATAGGGTAATTGATCCCGCTTAGGTGTTTTCTAATTTGATGTTTTCTGCCAGTTTCTATACGTACTTCAAGTAATGATCTATTATTGGCAAAAGTTAGTAATTTGATATGGCTAATGGCAGATTTGCCATCAATTTTTTCATTAATGGTAAGCATGTCGGTATTGAATTCTCCCTCGACAACGGCTAGATAAGTTTTATTAATTTTGCGATCAGCAAAGAGCTTTGATAAGTCTCTAGCAGCATGCTTGGTGTGTGCTACCATCATGATGCCGCTGGTGGCTCGATCGAGTCGATGCACTAAAAAACTATTTCTATCGAGTGCCTTCTCTACCAATCTAGTCAGCGCACAATGATCCCCCCATTTAGACCCTTGGGCGAATACGCCAGCAGGTTTAAACCAAATACTATAATCCTTTTTATCGAGTAATAAATCAGGCTCGGCAGGGGTAGATGATAAGATCTTCTCATTGAAATAAAGAAACACCTCATCACCGACCTTAAGCGGTTTTTTCACGCGTCGAACTCGGTTGGTTTTTTTGCCGCTTTTTAACCAGACACAGCCCTTATCCAAGGCTGACTTAAGCACCTGCTTTGAGAGTGAAGTGGCATCAGCCAATACATTAATCAATAAAGCTTGATTAGTTTGGTTGATAATTTTTTGTTCAATGATGCGCTGCATAAAATTTATTTTAATGTTAAAGCCATTTAAAATAACACTGATGAACATAATACGACGTTTTTTATTTAAAGATCTAGATATACGCGGTCAGCACTTGTCTATCAATCATACCTGGCAGGCAATGATTAATGATCGTGGCTATTCCAAACAAGTGAGGCAACTGTTTGGTGAGTTAAGCGCATTAGCAATCATGCTTGCAAATGGCATGAAGCATAAGGGTAAGTTAACCATACAATATCAAGGTAATGGTATTATGAGTCTGTTGTTGGTCGAAGTGACGCAGGATAGGAAGATACGTGGCATGGTTAGGTCTGACGGCATCATTAAGGATGATGATAATC
>DNJI01000055.1 GCA_003489145.1 Gammaproteobacteria bacterium
GCACAGCATTTATACTCTATAATATCGAATGATTGTCGGGTGTTGTTATTAACACTAAATTACCCGCAATCACAAATAAGTGGCCCGCCTTTTGCAGTTGATGAGGATGAGGTGGTTTCACTTTTTAGTAAGGGGTTCAAATGTCAACAATTACAGTGTTTTGATGACATAAAAAATGAGCTCAAGTTTCTACGCGCTGGCGTAGATTTTATTGAAAAAGCAACTTATTGTTTGCACAAAACCGGAGCGTAAAAAATGGCAAAAAAAGTAAAAGGCGTAGTGGCCCAGTTTGGTACTAAAGGATATGGTTTTATTACAGGTGATGATGGTGAGAAATATTTCGTTCACCAGAAGAATATTTATAATAAATCACGTTTGAAAGCGGATACACGCGTGGTGTTTCAAGCAGAAAGTTCTGAAAAAGGCATGGTAGCAACCAATGTTAAATTAGAAGATCCTAGCTCTGCTGAGCCAACTCCATTATCAGATGGCGCGATTAAAGGCATGTTTGCTGTTTTATTTATCATCCAAGTTGTTGTGGCTTACAAGGTATTTTTCCCAGCAGCAGGCTAATGATAAAAAGTTTATTAGTTGTCCTTTTTTCGCTAATGTTGAGTGGGTGTTTTTCAACGCCAGCGGTTAAGGTTAGTAATATTTGTAATTTGATGGATGAGGAAGTTAGTTGGTATCGTGCAATTAAAGCCAGTGAGAAAAAATATGGCGCACCTGCACATGTGCAGCTTGCTATTATCTATCAAGAGTCTAACTTTGCCTCTGATGCAAAACCACCTAGAGAAAAGTTGTTTGGTGTGGTGCCGTGGTTTAGGCCGACAACAGCTTATGGTTTTGCTCAAGCAGTCGATGACACTTGGGAATGGTACAAATTAAAAACAGGTAACAAAGATGCGGATCGTGATGATTTTGATGATGCGGCAGATTTTGTTGGCTGGTACATGGCTCAATCAAGCAAACGTTCTGGCGTTGCTATGTCAGATGCGTATAACCAATATTTAGCTTATCATGAAGGTCACGGTGGGTTTGATAGAAAATCTTATAGAAAAAAACCTTGGTTAATAAAAATTGCTAAAAAAGTAGACGGTAATGCTAAACGCTATAAACGACAACTTAAACAATGCGCTTCAGCGCTTGATAGTAACCGTGTTTGGAGATTTTTTTAATGTCCACTTGGAAGAAGGTTTTAGATCAAGCGCCAAAAGAAGGCACAATGGCAGAGGTAACAGTTGAAGGTAAAGACTTATTTGTCACCATGAATAACGGCATCCTGTATTGCGCAGAAAATCGCTGTCCACACGAAGACATTAAACTTACGTTGGGCTGTTTAAAAGGTAATCGAGTTAAGTGCTCACTCCATGGTTATAGTTTTGATTTAAAAACGGGTGATTCTTCAGAAGATGATGTTGATAATATGCAAACTTATGCTGTCAAACAAGAAAATAACGAAATTTATATCGAGGTTTAATCATCATGAGTACTGACTCACAAGCATTAATGAAATCAATCATTCAACGTGTGGCAACTGGCCCAGATTTGAGTAAGAATATCGACTTTGAAGAGGCTAGAGATGGTATGCAAGCCATCCTCCGTGGCGAGATTGATGATGTGCAATCGGCTATTTTCCTCATTGCATTACGTATGAAGCGCGAGACCATGGAAGAGAATGAAGGCATTCTAGCGGCAATTTTGGCCGAAAGTGATAAGCAAACTGTTAACGTTGAGCATTTAGTAGATTTGGGCGACCCTTATAGTGGTTATAACCGCTCCATTCCAATTTCATCATTCTTACCACCACTATTAGCTGGGCTTGGCTTGCCAACGGTTATCCATGGCTTAGACAGTGTTTCGCCTAAATTTGGTTTAACGCACCGTCATATTAGCGAAGCATTAGGGCTAAGTGTTGATCATTCAACGGCGCAAGCTAAGGCAAGATTAGAAGACCCAGCCATTGGTTGGAGTTATGTTGATCAGGCGAGTTATTGTAAAGGCTTACATAATATTGTCTCTTTGCGTGATCGCGTGATTAAGCGCACCGTCATCAACACGGTAGAAACCTTAATTGGCCCACTGAGAGGAAAAACCACTCACTCTATTTTGGGTTACGTGCACAAACCTTATCCGCCGATTTATGCCAATTTGGTTAAAGCCTCTGGCATGGATAGTGCTTTATTGGTACGTGGTGTTGAAGGTGGTGTCATTCCATCATTGCGTCAAAAAGGCTTAATGGTGTCTTACGAAGGTACCGACGAGAAAGATCGCGTGGATATTGATCCAAAATCACTGGGGATTGAGCAAGATATGCGTGCCATCTCATTCCCAGGAGAGTTAGATGTACATCAAAACATTCCTGAGTTAGCAGACTACACAGTTAAGCTAGGCAAGGCCGCACTTGCAGGTGAAAAAGGCATGTTTTATGATGGGCTTGTTTTATCAGCCAGCTTGGTGCTTTGGCATACCAAAAAAGCCAAATCATTAGTGGATGCATCACAGATGGTTAGAGAGGCTTTAGATTCTGGAAAAATTCTGTCTCGTCTAATATAACTCAACTAGAAAAAAATATGGTATCCTAGCCCCAAACTATACTCTATGGGGGCGTATGAAGGCATCAGATCTATTTGTAAAAGCACTTGAAAGTGAAGGTGTTGAATACATATTTGGAATCCCAGGCGAAGAAAATCTTGATTTATTAGATTCGATTCGAAATTCATCCATTAAATTTATCCTGACTCGACATGAGCAAGCTGCTGCTTTTATGGCGGCTACTTATGGGCGTTTGACTGGTAGGGCAGGCGTATGTTTGGCCACACTAGGTCCTGGCGCTACTAATCTTGTAACTGCTATTGCTTACGCACAACTTGGCGCGATGCCTATCGTGGTGATTACGGGCCAAAAGCCAATAAAAGAAGGATTGCAAGGTAAATTTCAAATACTAGACATTGTTAGAATGATGGAGCCATTGGTAAAAGATTCTGATCAAATTGTTTATGGGCGACAAATCCCTGCCTTGGTACGTGGTGCATTTAGGATTGCCGAAGAAGAGCGACCAGGCGCAGTGCATTTAGAACTACCTGAAGATATTGCTAGAGAAGAAGTAGAGAATGATTATGTCTTTCCAAGACAAACAATTCATCGATTATTTGCCTCTGATAGAGCGATTTCGAAAGCAGCTAAGATAATTGAATCAGCAAAACGACCATTATTATTAGTGGGTGCAGGCGCTAATAGGAAGCACATTAGGCAGCCATTGTCTGATTTTGTTAATAAGACAGGTATCTTATTTTTTAACACCCAAATGGGCAAGGGTGTTCTGAGTGGTGCTATTGATAATTTTATAGGTACAGCAGCATTTTCATCCAATGACTACGTACATGAAGCCATTAAAAAAGCTGATTTAATTATTAATGTGGGCCATGACATTGTCGAGAAGCCACCTTTTTTAATGCATGGTAGTGATCAAAAAGTCATTCATATTAATTTCCACTCTGCCGAGATTAAAGACATTTATTACCCACAAGTAGAGGTGATTGGAGATATTGGTAATTCAGTGATTAGATTGAGCGAAGGCCTTGATACTTGTTATGCTTGTAATACGCAATGGGTGGATGAAATTCGTCAGCGCACCAAGGCTGCAATCCATTCTTTAGATAATGACAGTTCATTCCCAATGCTACCACAACGAGTGGTGGCTGATGTGCGCAAGGTGATGAATGATGATGGCATCGTGTCACTTGATAATGGTATGTTTAAGTTATGGTTTGCAAGGCATTATCATACCCATCAACCCAATACCTTATTACTCGATAACGCTTTAGCAACCATGGGTGCAGGTTTACCATCAGCTATAGCATGTGCATTGATGTACCCTGATCGACAAGTGTTGTCTGTGTGTGGCGATGGTGGTTTTATGATGAACTCACAAGAATTAGAAACTGCAATGCGTCTTAAGTTAAATTTGGTTGTCATTATTTTTAATGACAGCGGATACGGCATGATTAAGTGGAAGCAAGCCGCTCAAGAGCTAGATGATTTTGGTCTGGATTTTAATAATCCGGATTTTGTCAAATATGCAGACAGTTACGGTGCGATCGGGCATAGAATAGAACAAAGTGACCAGTTAGTTCCAACAATGGAAAAGGCATTTAATGAGGGTGGCGTTCATTTAATTGACTTGCCAGTTGATTATTCGCAAAATACCAAAACATTACTCGATGATTTAAAACAATTTGATAATTAAGGCAAGATAATGGCAGCAGAAAAACTAATTGTTAATCAGGCTTATACCGGTGAAGTATTAGCCGAGTTAAAAATGCATGACAGTGCACAAGTTGACGCTATGTTGTCTATTGCTCAAGCACTGCACAAAAGCGGTTGTTTGCCGGCACATGAGCGTATTCGTATTTTACAAAAATTGGCCGAATTAGTTAATGCCGAACATGAAGATTTTGCACGTTTAATCGCCAACGAAGGTGGTAAGCCGATTCGTGATGCTCGTGTTGAAGTAACACGTGCCATTGACGGTATTCGTATCGCCGTGGCCGAGATTCAAAATATTCAAGGCTATGAAGTGCCGATGGACATGACGGCTGCTGGGGTAGGTCATACAGCGTTTACCATTATGGAGCCAATTGGCGTGGTGGTGGCAGTGAGCGCGTTCAATCATCCACTTAATTTAAGCATTCATCAGGTAATCCCTGCTGTTGCCACTGGCTGCCCGGTGATTATTAAACCAGCGTCAGTGACACCATTATGTGCACTACGTTTAGCAAATCTAATTAAAGAGGCGGGGTTACCAGAAGGCTGGGTGCAAGTCGCACTCACTAATCGTGAAAATTCTGAAAAATTAGTGACTGATCCAAGAGTAGGCTTCTTCAGTTTTATTGGCTCTGCTAAAGTAGGGTGGTATTTGAAATCTAAGTTAGCTCCTGGTACGCGTTGTGCACTAGAACACGGCGGCGTAGCGCCGCTTATTTTTGATAAATATGCCGATGAGCAAGGATTTATTAATGGTGTAGTAAAAGCCAGTATGTACCATTCTGGTCAGGTTTGTGTGTCGGTACAACGTGTGTATGTGCCTAAAGATCGAGCCACTGAAATGGCGCAAAAAATTGCCAATATTGCCTCTAAGCAAGTGGTGGGTGATGCTATTAATGAAGACAGCGATTTAGGTCCGCTTATTTTACCAAAAGAGACTGACCGAATTGAGGCTTGGGTAGATGAAGCCATTCAAGAAGGTGCAACCTTAATCACTGGTGGCAAGCGTATTAACGAGGTGAGTTATGAGCCGACCGTTTTGCTCAATCCGGCTAAGGGCTCAAAGGTCTCAACACAAGAGGTTTTTGGCCCTATTGTGTGTATCTATGGCTATCAAATAATTAATGATGCGATAGAGCAAGCCAATAGCTTGGATGTGTCGTTCCAATCAGCTATCTTTAGTGATGATGTGTCTTTGGCAATGGGTGTGGCTAAAAAGTTAGAAGCCAGTGCTGTCATGATTAATGATTACACTACCTTTAGGGTAGATTGGATGCCGTTTGCAGGGCGTAAGCATTCAGGTTATGGCATTGGCGGTATTGGCTACTCTATGCGTGACATGCTAGAGCATAAGATGATTGTTACTAAAGGGTAGCTCTAAAGCTTAACCTTCAAACTGATGCTTGTATAAAGAAGCGTATTCACCTTTTGCATCAATTAGATCTTTATGTGAACCTTGTTCAATAATTTCACCACGACGTAGCACCACAATTCGATCAGCCTTTTGTACCGTACTGAGTCGATGTGCAATGATAATAGTGGTGCGATCTTTTTGCATCTCATCAATGGCAGCTTGCACTTGTTTTTCAGTAGCAGAATCAAGTGCTGAGGTAGCCTCGTCTAAAATTAAAATTGGACTGTCTTTAGCAATCGCTCGAGCAATTGCTAAGCGTTGTCGTTGGCCACCAGAGAGTTTAGCGCCGTCTTCACCAATCTCGGTATCGAACTGGTCACTCAGCTCCTGAATAAAATCATGCGCATTTGAAACCTTAGCGGCATGTTGGATTTGAGTATCGCTCATGGTGTCAATTTGACCGAGTGCAATATTACCTTTAACGGTGTCGTTAAACAAACGTACATTTTGATCAACAAAAGCAATTTGTGAACGCAATGAATCAACTTCAAATTCAGCAATGTCGATACCGTCTATCGTGATAGAGCCAGCAGTGGGTGAATAAAATTTAGCCAATAATTGTATGATGGTGGTTTTACCACTACCTGTTGAACCCACTAAGGCAACCGTTTCTCCTGGTTTAATATCAAGGCTAATGTCATCAAGCACAGTGGTTTCACTATTGTAACCAAATGAGACCTGGTTAAATTTGATTGCACCTTTAGACTTTTTGAGTTGTTTGGTACCACTGTTGTGTTCTTCATCTTCGTCAATCAGCCCGAATACACTCTCACCTGCAGCCATCGCTGTTTGTAATGGTTTGTTGATATTGACCAAGCTTTTAGCGGGCTTGACCAACATGCCCATTGCAGTAAAGAAGGATAAAAATTCACCGGCACTCATGGCCAATAAGGTGGATGAAAAATACACCACACTACCCAAAGAGAGGCCAATTAAGATATTAACAAAGCCTGTATTGAATGCGCCGGTCATGTCAACTTTGAATCGTTGTTGACGAATGTTTTTAATAAGATCGTTGAATTTTTCACTTTCTTGTTCTTGTGCGTGGTAGATTTTAACCAAAGAGCTGCCTGAAATATTTTCATCGAGTAGATGTGTCATTCTACCCATTGAGTTTTGTACTTTTTTACTGGAGCTGCGCATACGGTTTGATGAGAGTTTTACTGCCAGGTAAACTAAGGGTAATAAAATGAGTAGGGTTAAACTCAGTTGCCAATTTTTATAAAATAGATAGCCTACTAAAATAATAACAGACATAGATGATTTAATAAAATCGAGCCAAATACTCGAGGCAGCCGCTGCAATTTGTTCGACATCAAAAGTAAGTTTAGATAGGGTTTTACCAGTAGGGTGTTGGTCAAAATAAGACTTGGGTAGTCTTAATAATTTGGCAAACATATCGACGCGTAAGTCCATAATTACTTTGTTAGATACCCAAGAGCTAGCGGCAGTAGAGGTCATGGCAAAGATAGAACTAAGTACAATCACACCAAATAAAGCCAAAGCGTAAATTAAAGCAGTTTGTTGATCGCGTTCAGCGGCAAATAGCTCATCAACAATGCGCCCAGTGATTTCAGGGATAGAGCTTTCTAGTGCGGTTGCAAACATCATCATTACTGAGGTAAAGATAAGTTTGCCAATATGCGCCTTTAAATAAAAGAACAAGCGCGAGAAAAATTGTTTATATTGCATCAATATTTACGATGATTTAATACGCCCATATTCTACACAGTTTTGTGTATCATAACCATTTCAACTTTGTTAGTTTTCAATGACAACAAAATATATCTTTATTACCGGTGGTGTGGTTTCCTCTTTAGGTAAAGGAATCGCTTCAGCCTCCCTCGCTTCACTTTTAGAATCTCGCGGACTTAACATTACTATGCTTAAGTTAGATCCATATATTAATGTGGATCCTGGCACCATGAGCCCATTCCAGCATGGTGAAGTATTTGTCACTCATGATGGTACTGAAACAGACCTTGATCTTGGTCATTACGAACGCTTTGTACGTATTCAGCTCGGTAAGAAAAACAACTTTACCGCGGGCCGTGTATATGAAAACGTGATTGAGCGTGAGCGTCGTGGTGATTATTTAGGCGCTACGGTTCAAATCATTCCACACATTACCAATGAGATCAAAGAGTTGATGATCGCCGGTGCAAAAGGTGCAGATATTGCTTTAGTTGAGATTGGTGGTACGGCAGGTGACATTGAGTCGTTGCCATTTTTAGAGGCAATTAGACAAATGAGCCTTGAGCTTGGCCGTGAAAACACCTTGTTTATTCACTTAACTTTATTGCCTTATATTAAAGTGGCAGGTGAATTAAAAACCAAACCAACGCAGCACTCGGTGAAAGAGCTTAGAGGTATTGGTATTCAACCTGATATTTTGATTTGTCGATCTGAATACCCACTACCAGATGCAGAACGTGCAAAAATTGCCTTATTTACCAACGTAGAAGCAAGCTCGGTATTTACTTCACTGGATGTTGATACCATTTATAAAGTGCCGCAAGCACTGCATGAGCAAGGCTTAGATAATGTTGTTGTAAGAAAGCTTAATCTTGATTGTAAAGATGCAGATTTGAGCGAGTGGGCTAGCGTCGTCAATAAACTTGAGAATCCAACACACAGTGTTGATGTTGCCATGGTTGGAAAATACATGGATCTGACTGAAGCTTATAAGTCATTATCTGAATCATTGATTCATGCTGGTGTACATACGCAAACCAAAGTTAATATCCATTACTTTGATTCTGAAGATATTGAAAAAAATGGCACTGATTGTTTAAGTGAAATGAGTGCGATATTAGTACCAGGCGGTTTTGGTAATCGTGGTGTTGAAGGTAAGATTGCAACCGTACAATTTGCACGTGAAAATAACGTACCTTATTTGGGTATTTGTTTGGGTATGCAAGTGGCGGTGATTGAATATGCCAGAAACGTGGCAGGCATGACAGATGCTAATAGTACAGAATTTGATGAAAATACACCTTATTCAGTGGTGGGTTTGATTACCGAATGGCAAGATGAAGATGGTAGTGTGCAAACTCGAGATAAAGGTTCAGATTTAGGCGGAACTATGCGTTTAGGTGGTCAGGAGTGCGCACTAGTTAAAGGTACGAATGCTCGAGAAATTTATGGCAAAGATGTAATTACTGAGCGTCATCGTCATCGTTACGAGGTTAACAACCAATTAATTGGTCAGATTGAGGCCGCAGGCTTAACAATATCTGGTCGTTCTATTGATGGCACACTGGTAGAGATGGTTGAAATTCAAGACCATCCTTGGTTTGTTGCTTGTCAGTTCCATCCAGAATTTACTTCTAATCCACGTGATGGTCATCCATTGTTTGAAAGCTTTATCAGGGCCGCTAGTAAGGCGCATAATTTGATTCTTTCTTCA
The DNA here is from genome assembly GCA_003489145.1 of Gammaproteobacteria bacterium. Classification (GTDB taxonomy): domain Bacteria; phylum Pseudomonadota; class Gammaproteobacteria; order PS1; family Pseudothioglobaceae; genus Thioglobus_C. Next base: position 9,090 of record DNJI01000055.1, read on the forward strand.
TAGTGTTTGACCAAGCTTTAAAGTATTGGGGAAGTGATAAATTTCCTCAGTACTTTAAACAAGCTGTTCAATCACTCGAGCTCGGTATATTACCTTTAAAAGATTGTTGTAATCACAGTGCAGTGATTGATCAGTCGACGATTGAACCAATTATCTTATCTAGCCATGAAACTAAAGATTCGGTTGAAATTAAAACAGGTGTATTTTTCTGTGAAGTATTGTCAGGCTGCGCTTGTAGCGACGACCCGTCTCAAGCCAAAATTTTAGAAAATTCGTATTGTGAATTAACCATTAGTCTGGATAAGAACACAAAAGAGGCAAGCTACTCTAGCGCTTTTTCCTCTGCTTAATAAACTGCATTAGGCGGCGTCTCTTGACGATTTGCCTAGCATTTAATTCGTTCTTATTGTCTTTGAAAGGGTTTTCACCGCTTCTGTATTCCATTCTAATAGGTGTGTTAGTGAGTTTCAACTCTCTAATAAATAGATTCTTTAGATAGCGCTCATAAGCATTTGGTACG
>DNJI01000086.1:0-3266 GCA_003489145.1 Gammaproteobacteria bacterium
GCAATTTTTGCCTATATTAGTGGCAACTATAATTTTGCTAATTATCTTAATATGCCATATATGCCCGGTACGGGAGAGGTTTTTGTTATTTGTGCAGCGCTGATTGGTGCGGGCCTGGGCTTCTTATGGTTTAACACCTACCCTGCTGAAATATTTATGGGTGATGTTGGCTCGTTGTCACTCGGTGCAATTTTGGCCGTGATTGCGATCATCATTCGTCAAGAAATCTTATTGTTTATTATGGGTGGTGTATTTGTTGCCGAAACCCTATCCGTTATTATTCAGGTGGGCTGGTACAAGCGTACCAAAACACGAGTATTTTTAATGGCGCCATTACACCATCACTTCGAGAAAAAAGGTCTATCAGAACCTAAAATCATTGTGCGTTTTTGGATGGTAACTTTAATCTTGGTGTTGATCAGTCTAGCCTCAATCAAGATACGTTAAAATGACACCTTATGAGTAATTTAGACAAATGGGATGAGCGCTACTTATCACTTGCTGCTGAGGTAGCAACTTGGTCAAAAGACCCTTCTACACAAGTAGGTGCGGTCACTGTTGGTAGTAAAAAAGAAGTACTATCTCAAGGCTTTAATGGCTTTCCTCGTGGTATTCATGACACCGATGAGCGCTACAATGACCGAGAAACCAAATACAAATTTGTCGTCCATGCAGAAATGAATGCTATCTACAATGCAACCTATTCAGGTGCTTCACTCGATGGCGCCACCCTTTATGTACATGGGCTGCCAATCTGCTCAGAATGTGCCAAGGGCATTATCCAAGTCGGTATTAAAAAAGTGGTGATTGAAAAATCTAAAGAACTCAGTAATTGGAATGACAGCGTTAAACTTTCACAAGAAATGTTTGATGAAGCGGGTGTCGAACTCATCATTAAAGGCGAATAATGTCTGAAGTATCTAAACGTCGCACCTTTGCGATTATCTCTCACCCTGATGCCGGTAAAACTACGGTCACTGAAAAGCTATTACTTTATGCGGGCGCCATTAAAACTGCCGGTAGTGTTAAGGCTCGAAAAGCCAGTACCCATGCCACATCCGACTGGATGGAAATGGAGAAAGAAAGAGGTATCTCTATTACTTCATCTATCATGCAGTTTGATTATGATAATCATGTCATCAACCTGCTCGACACCCCAGGACACGAAGATTTCTCAGAAGATACTTACCGCACACTAACGGCAGTAGATTCGGCACTGATGGTGATTGACGTCGCTAAAGGTGTCGAGATGCGTACCATCAAACTGATGGAAGTTTGTCGCTTGCGTGATACACCCATCCTTACCTTTATCAACAAACTCGATCGTGAAGGCAAAGAGCCGATTGATCTGATGGACGAGGTAGAAACTGTACTTAATATTGAATGTGCGCCTATCACTTGGCCGATCGGTATGGGTAAGCGCTTTAAGGGTGTGGTACATTTACTCGATGACAAAGTCTACTTATACGAAGCTGGTAAAAACTCTGAAATTGGTGAAAACATCATTATTGATGGTGTTGATAATCCTAAACTCGATACCATTTTGGGTGAAGAAATGGCAGCTGAGATGCGCGAAGAAGTTGAACTGATTCGCGAGACTACAACACCATTTGATTTGGATGAATTTCTAGCAGGCAAACAAACACCTGTATTCTTTGGCTCTGCTATCTCAAACTTCGGTATTCAGAATCTACTTGACGGCTTTATTGAGTATGCACCTATTCCTCAAAATCGAGAATCAGACGTACGCGAAGTAAAACCTGGTGAAGCTAAGCTAACAGGCTTTGTGTTTAAAATTCAGGCGAACATGGATCCCAAGCACCATGATCGCTTAGCTTTTATGCGCATCGTTAGTGGTGAGTATAAAAAAGGTATGAAAGTCTTACAAGTTGCCACTGGCAAACAAATCAAAATCGCTAACGCAGTTACTTTTATGTCGCGTGAACGCACCTCGGCTGAAGTGGCCTATGCCGGCGATGTGATTGGTATTCACAATCATGGCGGTATTAGTATTGGCGATACTTTCACCCAAGGTGAAAAACTAACCTTCCAAGGTATTCCAAACTTCGCCCCAGAGCTATTTCGTCGTGCCCAACTCAAAGACCCACTTAAAGCTAAGGCACTACAAAAAGGCCTTAATCAACTCTCAGAAGAAGGCGCAACTCAAGTGTTTCGTCCAGTGATGAATAGTGCTCAAATCTTAGGTGCAGTGGGTATTTTGCAGTTTGATGTAGTCGCACATCGCCTTAAATATGAGTATGGGGTTGATTGTCAATTTGAAACCATTGCCATTGCCACTGCGCGCTGGGTCGCAGGTGATGATAAAGATATTGAACAGCTTAAAATCAAGGCCGGTAACAATGTAGCGATTGACTCTGCTGGAATGCTGACTTATTTAGCGCCATCTATGGTTAATCTACAATTGACGATAGAGCGTCATCCAAACCTTGTATTCTCCGCAACCAGAGAGCACTAATTATTTAGCTCTAAACGCCCAAACAGCCAATAACCCTGTTGCCACAAAAGCCATATAAGAAATAGTCATAGGTACCGCTTGACCATTGACAATAACGTCCCATCCATCAATAATTCTCAACAAATGTGCAAATGCCACAATGGCAAAAATTGATCCTGAAATCGCTATATAGTTTTTCATAGACGCTCTCCCTTTAATATGAATAGGTTATCTTAAGAAATACTTCTACTCATTGTTAATGCTTCATGTTGTGCCCAGCATGCGGATTATCACCCGATGCTATAGCCCAATGGTGGGGCTGATGATGATTGCCGTAGGCCATAACGCCTATATAGCCCAAGCCTCTGATTTTGGCAACATCTTTAACATTATCAGTCGTTACGGTTAATGTAAATACACCATTGTTATTTTGCACTTGCATATCCCATCCCGTTTCTGCTTTCATTTGCGCTGGATGTCCTGATAGCACTCTAGTGAGTGACTTAACCGCCCTATTGGTTGTCGGCGTAACCACGGCCTGAAAACCATTATCGATATACTGATGTTTAACATCAACATTGATCGTCATATCTTGCATTTCAACTAAGTGCAATCGTAGCGCTTCAATGTTGACTTTTTCCCAATTGGTGCCAGGGTTAGCTTCCAGCGCAGTAACAACCTCTTGCAGGGTTGCGAATGGGTCAGTGCCTGATTCTGTTAATACTACTGGGGTAGTAGCTGTATTGTTGCCCATCATTGCCGCGTGGTTCATATTGGCATGATGCATGTGTGCACTGGCCATAGGCATTGC
>DNJI01000086.1:3663-13649 GCA_003489145.1 Gammaproteobacteria bacterium
ATTATATTATTTGCTTATTGTAATAAAAAAGGCCTTGAAGTAATAATTAACTTCAAGGCCTTTTGTTTTGTTAATAACTAAAATGTATCAAAGCTATTCTTCAGTAACTTGATCTTCGCCTTCTGCGTCTTCCTCTTCAGTTTCAGCAATCTTAGCGACCGAGACTAGCTTCTCACCTTTGGCAATGTTAATTAGTGTCACACCTTGAGTATTACGGCCAATGATGGAGACATCAACAGCTCTTGCGCGAACTAACGTACCTTTATTTGAAATCAACATCATTTCATCTTCGTCAGTCACTTGAATAGCACCTACGACTTTACCATTACGATCAGAAGTTTTAATAGAGATTACACCTGAACCGCCACGTGCTTGAGCACGGTATTCACCTAAGGCTGTACGTTTGCCATAACCTTTTTCAGTAGCCGTTAGGATTGGACTATCTTGCTCTGCGACAATTAATGATACAACTTCATCATCCTTGAGCTTGATGCCACGTACACCGATAGCGGTACGACCAACAGCACGAACGTCGGATTCTTTAAATCTAATCGACTTACCATTGGCTGAGAACAACATAATGTCGTGCTCACCTGAGGTGATTTCTACACCAACCAGTTTGTCACCATCTCTAAGTTCAATAGCAATGATGCCACCTTTTCTTGGGCGGGCAAAATTAGTCAATGAAGTCTTCTTACAAGTACCACTGCTAGTCACCATAAATACAAACTGCTCATCATTAAATTCAGAAACTGGAAGGATTGCATTAATTACTTCGTCTTTTTCTAATGGCAATAAATTAATAATTGGCTTACCGCGTGCTGTACGTGATGCCATTGGCAACTCATAAACTTTGAGCCAATGCACCTTACCAGTAGATGAGAAACACAATACCGTATCGTGGGAATTAGCCACAAACAGTTGATCAACAAAGTCTTCGTCTTTCATCTTCGTTGCTGCCTTGCCTTTGCCACCACGACGCTGTGCTTGATAATCACTGAGCGATTGCGCCTTCACATAGCCGCCATGGGACAACGTCACCACGCGGTCTTCTTGAGCAATTAAGTCTTCCAAAGTTAGATCTATCTTATGCTCCAAGATTTCAGTCATACGACCATTCGCATAGTTGTCACGAATCTCATTCAGCTCATCACGAATCACTTGCATCAGTCTGTCAGGATTTTGCAAGATATCTAATAAGTGCTTGATGCGTTCTAATAATTCATTAAATTCATCAAAGATCTTATCTTTTTCTAAACCAGTTAAGCGATGAAGCTTAAGGTCAAGAATGGCTTGCGCTTGTTTTTGTGACAGCTGGTAATCACCACTGGCTTGTAAGCCAAGCTCTGCTGGTAAATCTTCTGGCTTGAACATCGCCATATCACGATCACCAATCAGCTCTTTAATCACAGAACCTTGCCATGTTTTAGCCGCTAAACTAATTTTTGCTTCGGCAGGATTGGCTGCGGATTTAATCAACTCGATGATTTCATCAATATTATGTAATGCAACCGATAAACCCTCTAACAAGTGAGCACGGTTTCTGGCTTTGTTTAGATCGAAGATAGAACGACGGGTCACCACATCACGACGATGCGCAATAAAGGCCTCTAAGATGCCTTTGAGTGTCATTAATTTAGGCATGCCTTTGTCAATCGCCACCATGTTGATGCCGAATACGGTTTGCATTTCAGTCAACTTGTAAAGATTATTAAGCATAACTTCTGGCACTTCGCCACGACGAAGCTCAATCACCATACGCATACCATCTTTGTCAGACTCATCTCGAAGGCCAGTAACACCATCAATGCGCTTGTCTTTAACCAACTCAGCAATCTTACCAATGAGTTTGGCTTTATTAACTTGATAAGGTAATTCTGTAACCACAATGCTTTGCTTGTCTTCACCCTCAACATGAGAAACTGAACGCAGGTAGATCTTACCCTTGCCCGTTTCGTAAGCTTGGCGAATACCGGCTGAACCATTAATAATACCGGCTGTTGGGAAATCTGGCCCTGGCATAACTTCTAATAACTCATCAACGGTGATGTTTTCATTGTCGATAGTTCTAAGACAAGCCTCAATCACTTCGCCTAGATTATGTGGTGGGATGTTAGTCGCCATACCAACGGCAATACCAGATGAACCATTGGCTAATAAGTTTGGCACACGGGTTGGAAGTACCGATGGCTCAGACTCAGAGCCATCGTAGTTTTCATTAAAATCAACCGTGTCTTTATCTAGATCACGTAATAATTCGTGCGAAAGCTTAGCCATACGGATTTCCGTATAACGCATTGCTGCAGCCGAGTCACCATCAACCGAGCCGAAGTTACCCTGACCATCGATTAAAATGTTACGCATTGAGAATGGCTGAGCCATACGTACAATAGTGTCATACACAGCAGTATCACCATGCGGGTGATATTTACCAATCACATCACCGACAATACGGGCTGATTTTTTGTAAGATTTGTTATAGTCATTGCCCAATACCTCCATTGCGTAAAGCACTCGACGATGCACCGGCTTGAGGCCGTCTCGAACATCAGGCAAAGCACGACCAACGATGACGCTCATTGCGTATTCCAAATAGGAATCTCGCATCTCATCTTCAATGGTAACTATCGGGAAATTAGGCTCGAAACTTTCTGGATTATCGGTGTTTTCAGACATACAAAAAAGGCTTAATTAGATTGCCTTTAATTGTACCCTAACTGGTATTTTCACACAACAAAGATGTGGAAATAAAATGGAGTTTTTTAGAAAAAAATTAATTAAAAAAATTAATTAAAAATCAATGACTTATGCGTTTCTTTTTTGTACAGCTTGTGCCAATGTTTTAAGCAAGGTTTCAGTATCATCCCAACCAATACAACTGTCGGTAATACTAACCCCATATTTAAGTGATTTTAGAGGGCCAACAGCCTGGTTTCCCTCATTAATATGCGACTCAATCATCACCCCAAAAATCTCTTGCGATCCAGCAATAATCTGGCCAGCAATATCCTCACCAACCAGTAGCTGGTTTTTAAATTGTTTTTGACTATTGGCATGCGAAAAATCAACCATAATCTTATCTAATAAATTCTCCGCTCTTAATTGAGCAATCGTTTTATCAACGTGTGCTTTTGAATAATTAGGGCCGTCAGCACCACCACGCAGGATAATGTGTGCTGTTTCATTACCTGACGAGGTGTAATGACTCACACCACCCTCTTTATTGACTGAGAGTAGATGATGTGGGTTGTTAGCCGATTTAATCGCATCAATGGCTACGCTGAGCGAGCCTGTGGTGCCATTTTTAAAGCCAACAGGGCAAGACAAGGCTGAGGCCAGCTCACGATGAGATTGGCTCTCAGTCGTACGTGCACCAATTGCACCCCAAGAAATCAAGTCTGAAATATATTGTGGCGTAATTAAGTCTAGGTACTCAACGGCGACTGGCATATCCATCTCTGCCAAATCAGTCAATAAATGACGGGCAATCTTAAGGCCTTTATCAATATTAAAGCTTTCGTCCAAGTCTGGATCATTAATCAAGCCTTTCCAGCCAATGGTTGTACGTGGTTTTTCAAAGTAGACACGCATAACGATGAGCAAATCTTCTTTTAATGATTCTCTTAATGCGACTAATTTTTCAGCGTATTCACGTGCAGATTTTGAATCATGGATTGAGCAAGGCCCTACGATGACCATTAGTCGATGATCTCGTCCTTCTAAAATATCCTTAATGGCTTGTCTGGCTTGGAAAATATTAACAGAGCCTTTTTCGCCTAATGGATACTTTTCCATTAGTTCGTTAGGTGCGATCATTGGCGCACTCGAGGTAATTCTTAAATTATCAGTATTATGTTGCACAGTTTATTTCTGGTTTTCAATTAGGGCGTAAGCTGAATGGTTGTGAATAGATTCAAAGTTTTCAGACTCTAAACGGTAGTAACTGATTTTCTCATCACTGTTGAGTTCAACGGCAATATCCCGCACTAAATCCTCAACAAAAGCAGGGTTATCATACGCTCTTTCGGTCACTACCTTTTCATCTTCACGCTTTAAAATCGCATAAAGCTCACACGAAGCTTTGCGTTCAGCCAAATCAATCAAGTCTTCAATATACAGTGTTTTACCTTTAGTAACTTTGGCCTTGATGGTAATGTGCGAACGCTGATTATGTGCACCATATTTAGAAATACTCTTAGAACAAGGGCACAAACTAGTGACTGGCACCACGACTTTCATCATCACTTCTGATTCGCCTTTATCTAATACGCCGTACAAAGTCACTTGATAATCCATCATTGACTCAACACCGGATGAAGGGGCTGCTTTCTTTCTGAAAAATGGAAAATCTAGAGTGATGTGCGCTGTATCAGATTCTAACTTTTCTCGAACTTTATTAATAATTTTATCAAAATTGCCGCTATTAAACTCACAGGGGCCATCATTTAAAATTTCAATAAAGCGTGACATGTGTGTACCTTTAACATGCTCCGGCAGTGTGACTGTCATAGTGAAATTACCAACCGTTGGCATACGGTTTCCATTTCGATCAACGTATGTAATTGGATGAGCGATATCTTTGATACCTACTTTGTCAATTACGATTTGACGTGTATCTTCATTGTTTTGTGTATCAGGTAGATCGCATGATTTCATGATTGTTTCTCCGAATAAGCAACGGATGCTCTAGGGGTTTCCCAAATAATGACTTCGCATACGCGAACATCTGGATTGTTAATAAGCTTCGCCACTTCGTCATAAAAATACTTGGCGATATTTTCAGCCGTTGGATTAAGCTCATCAAATGGGGGGATTTCATTTAAATATTGATGATCTAGTCGCTTAACGATGGCTTTAGTTTGTTTTTTAATTTCACGAAAATCAATAGCAATACCTAAAGCATTAAGCACTTCGGATTCAACAGATACCTCAACTTGCCAATTATGACCGTGTAGACGTGAGCAATCACCTGGGTAATTTCTCAGTGAATGCGCAGAGGCAAAATCAGTGACAATTTTTAGGACGAACATAATTCGGAAAAATCGTTAAAAAACCAATCATTATACCGATTTATCTCGATTAATTACACCCTCAATTATTAGGTGGTTGACTAAATCTTAATCGACTGCTTCAATAGAAGCAACGTTTTGATAACCTTTAGGTAATACATTGCCGCGACGCGCGCGATTACTCACATAGTTAGTCAGATCTTGGAATTTAATCGTGAGATGGCGCTTACCCGCATAGACCTTAAGATTTTGTGTATCTAATAAAACACAAATACCAACAACAAATTCTTGCCTTTCCTTAGCATCTTTACTTGGAATTTGGATCAACTTATTACCTTTACCCTTAGACAAAATTGGTAATTCAGCAACTGGGAAAACCAGCAAACGCCCACGATTAGTCACCACAGCAACAAATTGAGCTTCAAGATCATCCACACTCACTATTGGCATAACCTTTGAATTCATCGGTAAAGACAACACGTGTTTGCCGGCTTTCTTTTTCGAAATTAAATCACCAATGGTAGAAATAAATCCGTAGCCTGCATCAGAAGACAATAGAATTTTTTGATCCATATCACCCATAATCACATCTATAAATTCAGCCTCAGTTGGCGGGCTTAATCTACCTGTTAATGGCTCGCCTTGTCCTCTAGCACTAGGCAAAGAATTAGCAGTTAAGGCATAAGATCGACCCGTAGAATCAATAAAGATGGCGCTCTTATTGCTGCGACCCTTAACACTGACCATGTAGCTATCACCTGATTTATAATTCAACGTGGTTGGGTCAATGTCATGACCTTTGGCGCTACGCACCCAACCTTTGTCACTCAGTACAATGGTGACATTTTCAGCTGGGGTCAAATCATCTTCACTAAAGGCTTGAGCAGAATTAACATTTGATACAATCTCACAACGACGATCATCACCAAAATCTTTAACAATGGCTTTAAGCTCTTTTTTAATGTAGGTTTTTAAACGTGTATCACTTGATAGTAACAGTTCTAATTTTTCTTTTTCGGCGGCCAATTCTTTTTGTTCACCCTGAATTTTCACTTCTTCTAGTTTGGCTAAATGACGAAGTTTTAATTCTAAAATTGCCTCCGCTTGTATTTCGCTCAGCTTAAAGTGCGACATTAGCACTGGTTTAGGCTTATCTTCAGAACGAATAATAGCAATCACTTCATCAATATTTAAAAAGGCAATTAACAAGCCTTCTAAAATATGCAAACGTGCCAAAATTTTATCTAAACGATGACTTAAACGATTAGTAACCACCTGTGTACGATACGTCAACCACTCTTTAAGCATTGGTATGAGTGGCTTGACTTGAGGCTTGCCATCAAGACCAATCACATTCATATTAACCCGATAATTTTTTTCTAAATCTGTCGTCGCAAATAAATGCAACATCAATGCATCAGCATCAACACGATTAGAGCGTGGCACAATCACAATTCTAGTTGGGTTTTCGTGGTCTGACTCGTCACGAATATCATCCACCAATGGGAGTTTTTTTGCTCGCATCTGTGCAGCAATTTGAGTGATTACCTTAGAGCCTGATGTTTGAAAAGGCAGTGCTTCAATAACAATATCATTCTCTTCTTTTTTATAAGTAGCGCGCATCTTTACCGAGCCGTGGCCGGTTTCATAAATTTGCCTTATATCCGTTTCAGAGGAGACAATATGAGCAGACGTAGGATAATCTGGTGCTGGGATGAGTTGCATAATTTCATCCAAATCAGTCGATGGTTTGTCTAATAATTGAATACAAGCGGAAACCACTTCAGTTAGATTATGCGGCGGCACGTCGGTCGCCATACCCACGGCAATACCTGAAGTACCGTTGAGTAATAAATTAGGTACTTGTGCTGGCAGGTTGACAGGCTCTTGCAATGAACCGTCAAAGTTATCTGTCCAACTAACGGTACCTTGATTAATTTCTGCTAATAATAAATCAGCATAACGAGATAACTTAGACTCGGTATAACGCATGGCTGCGAATGACTTAGGGTCATCGGGCGCACCCCAGTTACCCTGTCCATCAATAAACGGATAGCGATAAGAAAATGGCTGTGCCATGAGCACCATAGCCTCATAACAAGCACTATCACCATGAGGGTGAAACTTACCTAAAACATCACCTACCGTACGCGCTGATTTTTTGAACTTGGCGGTAGATTTTAAGCCTAATTCGCTCATCGCATAGATGATGCGTCTTTGTACAGGCTTGAGACCATCACCGACAAAAGGTAATGCACGGTCAAGAATGACGTACATTGAATAATCAAGATAAGCGCGTTCGCTAAATTCTGCTACGCTTTGCTGCTCAAGGCCAATTTGGCTCATTCTCCCCCTGGAAATAACTCGCTTTTATGTAAAAGTTTTGAGTTATTTTAATGCAACTTTTTGTCTAGGATGGACGAATTATGCAAAGTCTTCTGTGGTGATGCACGAACAGAATAAATTACGATCACCATAGACGTTATCAATACGTTTAACCGGTGGGAAATATTTGCTTTGTTTTAACGACTCTACTGGGTATAACGCGGCTTCTCTTGAGTATGGGTAGTTCCACTCACCAGCCATTTCAATTGCTGTGTGTGGTGCATTCTTAAGTGGGTTGTTATCTTTATCCCATTCGCCTTCAATCACTTTTTGAATCTCACTATGAATACTCGCCATCGCTGTAATAAAACGATCAATTTCACGTTTTGATTCACTTTCAGTTGGCTCAATCATTAACGTACCTGCCACTGGGAATGACATGGTTGGCGAATGAAAGCCATAATCCATCAAACGCTTAGCAATGTCTTCTTCAGAAATGCCACTTTGTTCTTTAAGCGGGCGAATATCAATAATACATTCGTGTGCAACAAAGCCTTGGTCGCCTTGATACAAGATTGGAAAAAATGCTTTCAATTCACTAGCCATATAGTTAGCACTAACAATGGCGATTTCTGTTGAACGTTGCATGCCATACTTACCTAATAACTTGATATACGACCATGAAATTGGCAAAATTGAGGCAGAACCATACATCGCTGCTGACACTGCGTTTGAATCTTTCTCTAAAGGATCGCCTGGTAAAAATTCTGCTAAATGCGCTTTAACGCCAATGGGGCCCATACCCGGACCACCGCCACCGTGTGGGATAGCAAAAGTCTTATGTAAATTAATGTGTGACACATCAGCACCAAACTCACCCATGCGAGTAATACCCACCATGGCGTTAAGGTTGGCACCATCTAAATAAACTTGACCGCCATGGTTGTGAATAATGTCACAAACTTGCTTAATCTCAACTTCAAACACACCGTGAGTTGATGGGTATGTCACCATGATTGCTGAGAGTTTATCAGCATGTTTTTCTGCTTTAGCTTTTAAATCATTAATATCAATATTGCCTGATTCATCACATTTCACAATTACCACTTTCATGCCAGCCATGACGGCACTAGCAGGGTTGGTGCCGTGCGCTGATGATGGTATAAGGCAAATATTGCGGTCGAAATCACCGCGAGACTCGTGATAAGAATGGATTGCCAATAACCCTGAAAACTCACCTTGAGAGCCAGCATTTGGCTGTAACGATACTGCATCGTAACCTGTTACCTCGGCTAATGCATGTTCTAAATCTTTAAATAATTGCTGATAGCCCTTAGTTTGATCAACTGGTGCATACGGGTGCATTGATGAAAAACCCGGCAAACTGATTGGATACATTTGCGTAGCAGCGTTAAGCTTCATCGTGCAAGATCCAAGTGCAATCATTGAATGATTAAGGGCAATGTCCTTGTTTTCTAGGCGTTTCAGATAACGCATCATTTCTGTTTCAGAGTGATAACGACTAAAGACTGAGTGGGTTAAGTAGTCTGAATCTCTTAACATAGCAGATGTTAGGCTAGATTCAGATTCAGTTAAAGAACCAACAGAAAAAACTGCTAATAATTCAGATAAATCTTGTGTTGTTGTGGTTTCATCAACAGCAATGGTAAGTTGATCATCACCCAATAAACGTAAGTTAATATTTTGTGCTTGCGCTTTAGAAAATAAGGCTTGAGCGTCCGTTGTATTCAATGTAATCGTATCAAAAAATTGCTTACTCGCCAACTCAAAACCAGCCTGGGTTAGGCTTTTAGCAAGGCTACTAGCCTTGATATGCACTTTATTAGCAATTTTTCTTAAACCATTAGCACCATGGTAAATACCATAAGCTGCTGCCAATACCGCTAACAATACTTGAGCCGTACAAATATTACTGGTGGCTTTATCACGACGAATATGTTGCTCACGCGTTTGCAGCGACATACGCATTGCTGGGTTGCCGTGGACATCTTGAGATACACCGATAATTCGCCCTGGCACCATACGTTTAAACTCATCACGCGTGGCTAAAAATGCTGCGTGTGGACCACCAAAACCCATTGGTACACCAAAGCGTTGAGAATTACCAATGGCAATATCAGCGCCCATTTCAGCCGGTGTTTTAATTAAGGTTAACGCCAAGATATCACAAGCAACAATGGTTAATACACCCGCCTCTTTTGCTTTAGCAATATCAGTGGTAAGGTCACGAACTTCGCCATTTGTACCTGGCGACTGTATAAGTGCAGCAAAACAATCAGAAAAATCGTTATTTTGAATATCTTCAATGACCAACTCGATTCCGATTGGCTTGGCACGGGTTTGCAAGATAGTAATAGTTTGTGGGTGCGTATTACTATCGACCAAGAATCGATTAGATTTATTCTTTTTGTTGGCACGTTTAGCCATCATCATCGCCTCTGCTGCTGCAGTTGGCTCGTCTAACAAAGAGGCGTTGGAAATATCCATACCCGTTAGATCCATGATCATTTGCTGGAAGGTGAGCAACATCTCTAAACGACCCTGGGAGATCTCTGCTTGATAAGGCGTATAAGCAGTATACCAACCTGGATTTTCTAAAATATTACGTTGAATCACGGTCGGCATCAAAGT
>DNJI01000125.1:0-2468 GCA_003489145.1 Gammaproteobacteria bacterium
ACCACTAAAATAACGGGCAGCTTAAGTAACTTGGCAAGATCTGCATTCGCATCACCACCCGTCACGTTCATGCCGTCATATAGCCCCTTATTGCCCTCAATAATAGCGATATCGCTGTTACTCGCATACTGACCGTACAACTGAGTAATTTCATCCTCAGACATGTTGTAAAAATCAAGATTGTAACAAGGATTGCCACTGGCCTGAGACAGCCAAATTGGATCGATATAATCAGGGCCTTTTTTAAAGGATTGAACGTTTAATGATTTTGCTTTAAATGCTGCGCACAGCCCTAAACTGACAACGGTTTTGCCTGAGGATTTGTGTGCAGCGGAAAGGTAGATGGATGAAGCCATGCTTCTATTATATCAAACAACTTTCTAAAATCTTTAATCTTAGATTGTGGCGAATGATTTTGTAAGGTCTGCTAAGTCAGAATCTAAGACTTGTGATGAGGGTCAGCAACTTCATCTGCCAAGCTCTCAGGCAAGAAAGGTAAAAACTTCACTAACAGCGTCACAGCAATCAGTGCAACTGCAATACCACCAACGCCTAACATTATTTCAGGCAATGACGGTGTATAAGCAGCAATACCGCCATAACCTTCTAAAATCTCTTTACCTGGGAATAGCTCCATTGGATAAGCTTGACCACCCACAATAATAATATAGAGCTGGATAACACCACCAATCAAGATGAGCAATGAAGCCAAACCTAGGGCTGAACGATTACCTCGAAGCGCTGGATGATAAATAAGTGCCATTGGGATTAAACCACCTAAGATGATCTGCCCATACCAAAACAGCTGAGTATAAATACCACCATCAAACAGGATAAAGTTTTCAACACCAGCATTCTCAGCTAAATATAAATTACCCAAATGCTTGACTGCAACAAAATACATGACTGCTGCGACAAATACACCTAGAAGACTACCCAAACGATTAACCACTGCATCACCTAGTGGGCGCTCAGTCCATTTATAACTAGCCATCAAAATTAAGATAAAGAAAGCCAAACCAAAAGCAAATGACATAATAATAAACATTGGCGCCATGATGACAGCGTCATACGCTTGACGAGCTACCAAAAAGCCAAAAATAGAGCCTGTACCAGTGGTCAGGATTAAACGCCATGAAAATGCCGCCAAACCAGCTTTAGAAGTGAAACGATTCATACGACGCTCAAACATCATCCATAAATACACAGCAACAATGACAAAGAAGCCGTTATATAAAATAATGTTCCAAGCGAAAATTGATTTAAAGTTGTACTCTGTCATTGCTACAATCAAACGATCAGGGCGACCTAAATCAAGCACCAACACCATTAAACCACCTGCCAATAGTGCTAATGCCACTAGGCCAGATAAACGCGACAATGGTTTGTACAATTTCTTTTGAAAAACAGAGGCAATCGAGGCAACATTGAGTGCACCTGAAGCAGCAACGATCAAGAACAAAGCGAATACGTGAGGCATACCCCATACAATACGATTACTCATGCCCGTTACATAATGACCATGGTGTTCCATATAATAAACAGCACCTAATGCCGCTAAAATAAGTACACCTAAGCCTGCAATCAATGCATAAAAACCTAAACTTCTTCCCTGAGTTTCTTCGTAACGAATGTTCATAAAATTCCTAAATTTTGTTACTGTTAAATGCCGCTATAACGTACACCAGTATTCAGATCTAAATCCGCTCTGATTTGTGCACTTTGAACTTTTTTGAGCGTTTGGTTGATATTACTCTTTGGGTCATATAAATCACCAAAGATCACCGCATCACTATTAACGCTAGCAACACAAGCGGGTGTTCCGCCGTTATCAACTTTATGCACACATAAAGTACAAGACTCTACTGTACCTTTACCACGTGGCATATGCTCTCGTTGGTCGGTTAATTCTTCATGTACAAATGAACGTGCATCGTATGGGCAAGCCATCATGCAATAACGACAACCAATACAAAGGTGTCTATCAACCAAAACAATACCATCTTCACGTTTCATTGAGGCATTGGTTGGGCAAACATCCACACATGGTGGCTCTTCACAGTGCTGACACATTAGTGGTAAGCTGGTGATTTTACCGGTAGCTTTGTCTTTTACTTTTAATTTCTTAACCCAGGTTGGTTTTTGATCGCCGGTTGAATGTACTTCACTACCCCAGCCATTTTCTTGCTGACAAGCGCTTACCATGCCATCAATTTCGACTTCAGTTAGTTTGTTGGTGTCAACTAACATTCCCCAACGCTTTTCATTGGTAACCGGATTTTCATTTGCGTTAGCTGCAAAACTGGTTAATGTAATACCGCTGGCAATCGTAGCAACACCGACAGTAGTCGCACTACTGGTTTTAATAAAATCACGACGATTTAATGTTTTGCTCATTATTTAGTCCCTTTTCGTGGTGTTGTACGATGACAACTAAAGCAATCAACACTCACACTCACCTTTTGGTG
>DNJI01000125.1:2857-18770 GCA_003489145.1 Gammaproteobacteria bacterium
TCTTTAGTCGCATGACAATTAACACAACCTTTAAGTGAACTTTCTTCAGTGCGAACACCTTCTCTGAGTGTTTTATCACGTTTGTGATTCAAAAACTCAGGGTGCATTCTACGAATAACACCAAGACCATCGGTATGAAAAATCTTACCTGACGCCTTAATACTACTGGCCTCTTCACCCAAACTAGAATAGTCTGCATGTTCATCGGCAAAAACATTGCCCACCAATAAAACCATCAATATAGCTACTAAACGATACATATATTTTCTCTCGTAAATTAAATCTAATTAATCGCTACCTAAGCCCATTTGGATATAACCCGTCGGACAAACATCGGCACAAATATGACAACCAACACACTTATCGTAGTCAGTATCAACATAACGACCGAGCGTTGCTTGATCTTTCTTAACCTTGAATACCGCATCTTGAGGGCAGTACATCACACAGTTATCACACTCAAAACACAAGCCACAAGACATACAACGACCTGCTTCTTTTTGTGCTTCTTCTTCGGTGTAACCAATTAAGCGCTCATCAAAGTTACCTAATACGTTATCAACATCAACCAATTTATGATTACGAGCATTACGAGCCTCTTCATCAAAATGACCTAAGAATAACTCAGTATGAGGAATGATAGAAGCAAACGAACGATCTTCATAGTTATGAACTGCATAATCAGCTGTATCTGTAGCCTCACCTGGTGTACCAGTTGAATCGTAATCTTCAGATGGTGCAAGATCCCACTCGTTAAGTTTTTCCATTAAGTCGAAGTAATGTACGTCAACCTTAGGACGTGCTGATTGATCTTTACCAGTAAGGTAATCGCCAATACTTTCTGCAACAATACCAGCTTGACCAATAGCCGTGGTTAATAAGTGTGGACGAACCACATCACCACAAACAAAGAAGCCAGGCTTGTTAGGCACTTGGTAGTTTCTGTCAGCATCAATAAAGCCACGCTCATTAAAGAATGAGCCATCAATACCTTCAGAATCAACACCTTGACCAATCGCTGGAACGATTAATTCACATTCAACATCAAACTCAGAACCTTCAATTACTGTAGAGCCGTCATCTTCTAAGCGTACAAAACGCAATGCAGTTGCACGACCATCTTCACCCTTAATAACTTCGATTGGGCTTAATTGACCTTCAATTTCAACACCTTCACGATTTGCATCGTCAATTTCTTCTTGTGCTGCTGGCATGTTCTCAATCGTAGAGCGAGTTGTTAATAATACATCGGCACCTAGGCGCTTAGAAGTATCAACCACGTCATGCGCCGTATCATTAAAGATGATATGCTCAGGGCGATCTTTATCAGGGACGTTATCAATATTACCTAAACGACGAGCAACGGATACAACGTCAATAGAAGTATCACCACCACCAATACAAATTACTTTGCCAGTAATATGTTGTAAACGACCTTGGTTATAAGCTTCAAGGAAAGCAACACCTGATACACAGTTTGTTGCATCACCACCTGGAATTGGTAATGAACGACCGGCCATTGCACCTAAGGCAAATAAAACCGCATCGTATTCTTTTTCTAATTCTTCAATAGTGACATCAACACCTACTTTGGTGTTCATTTTAGTTTCAACGCCCGTTTCTAAAATACGGTCAATCTCGTACTGCAATACGTCGCGTGGCACACGATAATCAGGAATACCGTACATCATCATGCCGCCTAATTTTTCGTATTTTTCAAATACAGTAACTGCGTGGCCTTGCTTACGTAATTGTAGTGCAGCAGTTAATCCGCCACAACCACCACCAATAATCGCTACTTTTTTACCAGTAGGTTCAGCATTTACATCAAACTTGAAACCTTCTTCCTTGGCGTTATCACCAATGAATTGCTCAACCGCATTAATACCAATGGTATCTTCTACTTCGTTACGGTTACAACCATCTTCACAAGGTGCAGGACAAACACGACCCATGATTGATGGGAATGGGTTTGCATCTGTAGAACGCTTAAACGCGTACTCTTGCCATGACATATCACCGGGTGGCTTTTCCATGCCACGAACAATATCTAACCAACCACGAATATTGTGGCCTGATGGGCATGAACCCTGGCAAGGTGGTGTTTGTGCAACGTAAGTTGGACACTTATAAGTCGTGTCATTTTGGAAAATCTTTTGGTTCCATGGTACTGTGCCCATCTCATCACCTTCATCTTTAAACATTCTGAATGTGTGGTTGTCGCCTTTATAATTTTGTCCGTATGGATTCTTTTGCATATCAATTCTCCTTAACTATTATTCTGTTACTTCTTCAGCTTCTTGCGTTACTGAATCGTCTGTTTGTGGTTTCTCCATAATGATTGCCTCACTCACCAATTGGTGAGCACTAACAATCATGTATGGATCAAAATCAAATTTTGGTAAAACTTTAGAAAACTGTGATTTACAAATGGCACAAATTGCAACCAATGTATTCACACCGTCTGTCTTTTCTACTTCTTTTAAAGCTTGCATTCTTGGCATTGCACCCTTAATACGAATCTCCATTAAATCATCTGTTAACAAGCCGCCGCCGCCGCCACAACAAAACGTTGATTCTTTAATCGTAGAGCGTTCCATATCAACATAGTTGTTACAAACCGCCTTGATAACTTCACGTGGCAAGATAAACTGACCATTTGGAATGCCGCCCATATTCGTGGCTCGTGCAACGTTACAAGAGTCATGGAAAGTCACATTACGATCATCGTTTTCAGATTTATCAAACTTCAACTTACCGCGTTGGATTAAATCGTGTGTGTATTCAATAATGTGCTGTGGTTGTGGGTAACGAGAATCTAATTGGTTTTGTAATTTCAAGGCATATTCGTCTGTTGCACCTGCACCAACACCAGTTAAAGTGTTCCAGAAACTATAAGCCACTCGCCAAGCATGACCACACTCACCGACCATCACACGAGATACTTCTAAATCCAAGGCTGCCTTACGAATACGTAATGCTGCTTTACGCATAATGTCATACGAGCCAATAAACATACCAAAGTTTGCGCCTTCAGAGGCATATGAACTCATGGTCCAGCTAACACCGTCTTCATGAAAAACTTTACCATAGCCGATTAGGCCGTCAATATGTGGCTCAGCAAAAAAGTCTGCTGATGGGGTAATGAGTAAAATCTCTGCACCCTTAACATCGAGTGGGTACTTAACTGCAATACCGGTTTCTTCTTCAATCTCTTCTTCAAGGTCGAGCAATGTGTCACGTAATGCTGGCTCAGGTAAGCCAAGGTTATTACCAATGGTAATCGCCTTGCCTAAAATCTGGTTACAATATTTTTGTCCAACACCAACCGCGTCTAATACTTCACGAGCAGCCATTGAAATTTCTGCTGTATCAATGCCGTATGGGCAGAATACCGAACAACGACGACACTGTGAACACTGATGGAAGTAGTTATACCAATCATCCAGCATTTCATCGTCAAGTTCTTTAGCACCAACCAATTTAGGGAAATGTTTACCTGCAAAAGTAAAATGACGACGATACACACTTCTAAATAAATCTTGGCGTGCAACCGGCATGTTTTTTGGATCAGATGAGCCTAAGAAGTAATGACACTTATCAGTACAAGCGCCGCACTTCACACAAGAATCTAAAAAGACTTGCACTGAACGATATTTAGATTTAAGCTCGCCCATTTTCTCAATCGCAACTTCTTGCCAGTTATCTACTTTCTCGCCTGGGAAGCCGAGTGGATTCTGAAATTGTTCAGATGACTTGAACGGGCCATCACCCTCCATAACACCTTCGTTAATTTCAGGAATTTCTAAATATGTCGGTAAAACTGGGATATCAAATTCTTTAGCAGCCATGTTATTCGTCCTTGCCTAGTGCTTCATCTAATTTTACTACGTGCTCTTGCTCTTGCTTTAGCGCCCAAGGAGAGATATGACGTTTCTTACGTGCATCATCTACCTGGTTTCGTGTCGGGCTAAAGAATATACCTGGCACGTGTAATAATTTTGAAATTGGGAAAATTGCCATTAATACGAATACTAAGAAAAGATGGACTAGGAAATGAACTTCAGTCGGTAAATCTGCCCAACTAAAGGTAATTAAACCTGAAGCAAACTCTTTCACCATGATTACATCAGTGTGGTTACTGGTAAAGGTCATGACCGCACCACTAATACCAATAATTAACAACATAATCAACATCAAGTAATCCGAAGGTGCTGAGATGTAACGAATACGTTCAACGAAAATACGACGGCCCATCAAGCCAATCAGACCAATCACCATCGCAAAGGCTGCGTATTTAAAGGGTTGAACCAATAAAAATATTTCAGGTAAATCACCTGGCCAAAAATAGCGTGCATGACGAATCAGGACTAGTAATAGACCAACGTGGAACAACCAGCCAAATAGCCAGGTCCACTTATTAGCTTTGAATAAACTTTCAAATAAGACAACTTCGCGTGCCATGCGCATAACCACACCTGTTTGTGTTAATGGAGTTGGTGCAGTCGGAATTTTAAGAGGGGCGGGAGTAACCGTATATTGGTAAATTTTTCTCGCCATTCCAATTAGGAAGACAGCTAAAGATAAATAAAATAAAGCCGTAAAAATAATGCTTATTGCAGACATATTCCTCTCAAAATAAATGTAATATAATGTAATGTAAAAAAGCACCCGACAATGCAGGTGCTTTTAGAGCTTGTATTGTTTAGATACAACCTGTAGGCTTTGGAAGGCCGGCGAACTTACAACCTTGCTTACCAGGACCATAAGGGAATAAAGTATAAAGATACTTAGAGCTGCCTTTATCTTTACCAAGTTTTTTACCAACTGCTTTTGTCAATACGCGTACTGCAGGTGCAATTTGGTATTCTTCAAAATAATCACGCAAAAGATTAAGAACATCCCAACGTTCATGATAAAGATCAGCATTTTCGTCTGCTAAATCAATATCATCACTTTTTGCCATTTCAATAGCAATTTCTTTTGTCCAATCTTTAAGGTTTAATAAGAAACCTTCTTCATCTACTTCTGCGCCTAAAATATCAGCCATCGTTCTACTCCTATATATAAATTACGTTAAACCCAAGAAACCGCAGTTCCATGTTCAACAACTAAATCAACAAAACCTGCATAATCAACTAATTTGATATTATCTGCAACTTTTGTTGAAATTCCTCTCGCATCAACATCACCTTGCAATGCGTAGACTCTGCCTTGAGTGGCAAGATCTGCAAGCATTGGTGAGTTGGCGTTTTTCGCAGCACTAATTACACCGTCTTCAATCAATAAAATAACACTCGTGTCATCAATTGTATTTAAACAAGACTGTAATGAATTACGCTCGAAAGATGATTTATTTACTGTATGTAACATAGTCAACCTCCCTTAAAAACTTAAACATACGTCTTGATCAGACATAATTTTAGTAAGCTCAGCATTTGAAACAATTTTGACACTTGGTTTTTCTTCCCAATCATCATCTTCGTCTTCATACACTAAAGGCATTAGATCGTCAGCGGTTAAGCCCCTCTCTTCTAAAGATTCAGCTGAGACATACAATTTGTTAATATCGTAATCACCTAAAGCATGGAATGTTTTAGAAAAGTTTTTCATGCCAATACCATCAGTATTTTGGCCTTCAACGATTTGGTAAACACCATCATCGATAAAAGCTAAAGATACATCTTGATCAAAAGCAGCGGCAATTAATACCACTTCCAATGACTCGATTGCATATGCTGTACCGTAAGAAGCCTTACGATTTAAATACATAAATTTCTTTATTGCCATCTTAGTCTCCAAATACCACTAAACGATCCGACTGAATACCGGCTTCGATCAATTGACCTAAACCCGAAATACGGAACGCTGGATGGATATTATTACCTTCAATACCATTCTTCTTTGCTTCAGACTCATCAAGCATACCGCGTCGAAGTGCTGCTGCAATACAAACGACAAGCTCAGGCTCACCATCGGCGTTTTTAATGTCTAACTCAGCCCATTGATTTACAACGTTACGGTCGTCTTGTGGTGGCATGGTAAAGCGTGATGCGTTATTAACACCATCATGATAGAAGAACACACGAAAAATTTCATGGCCTGCTGCTATCGCCGCTTTGGCAAATTGGTACGCTGAATCAGACGCTTGGTGCTGATACGGGCCCTCGTTAATTTGAATAGAAAATTTCATTTAACTAACCTTTAGAAACGAATGTAAGCAGATGAATTTAACTGGTGACGTGTACCTTTCCAGTCAGAAACATGGAACTTAGTAAACGGTAGTCCAGTCTTTTCAAAGAATGCTGGCCAGCCAATACGCTCAACCCACTCGCCTACTCTTTCCCAGTCGCGAGCATCACCTTTGTACACTGCTAAAATTTGCTTAACAACTGCACCAACTTCCGGCCATCTTGGCGGGTTGTTTGGCAGGCCTGCCGCTACAAGCTTCTGGAATGAAGGCTTAGAACGTGCATTAGAGTGTTTACCACCGATCCAAATAGCGATCTTTGAATGTTCAGGATCGTTAATTTGCATTGGAGGACATGGTGGGAAACATGCACCACAACAGATACATTTCTTCTCATCAACTTCTAATGTTGGCTTGCCGTTAACCATTGCAGGACGAATCGCTGCTACTGGACAACGCGCTACAACTGTAGGACGCTCACAAACGTTAGCGACTAGATCGTGGTTGATCTTAGGTGGCTTAGTATGCTGAATGTTAATCGCGATATCACCGTGACCACCACAGTTAATCTGACAACATGAAGTCGTCATGTGTACACGGTTAGGCATTTCTGATTTTTGGAATTCTTCGTATATATCATCCATCAGTGCTTTTACAACACCGGATGCATCTGTACCTGGAATATCACAATGTAACCAGCCTTGAGTGTGTGAAATCATTGACACAGTTGGGCCTGTACCGCCAACTGGGAAACCAGCGTCTTGTAAAGCTTTAATTAATGGTTCAACTTTAGATTCTGCATCAACCATAAATTCAATGTTTGAACGAATAGTAAAACGCATGAAACCGTCGCCAAATTCATCAGAAATGTCACATAATTTTTTAATTGTGTAGACATCCATTTGTCTCTGTGTACCAGCACGAACAGTCCAAATTTCTTCATTATGCTTTGAAGTGTGGTGTAATACACCTGGACGTGGACGATCATGATAAGCCCATTGGCCGTAGTTACGACGCATTGTTGGGTGCATGTATTGGATAGGGTCTGGACAGCCAGATTCGATAGGCATTCTTGGTGCTTCAGCCATAGTATTTCTCCTAATATATAGTATTGGGCGAAGGAAGCTTCGCCCTAAAAATTGTTATTTAAATTTCAGTGCGTGTTATGCGTTTGCTTCGGCTTTGTTTTCGAACCACTTAACCGCTTCTTCGTCCCACTTGTCCATACGTACATATGACATGTAACGTGGTGAATCAACCATGTTAGGATTAACGTCTAAGCCAATGCCTTCCATAAAGTTCACAATACCGATACGCTCGATCATTTCACCTGTACGCTCATGCTCTAGTGCGTTCTCAGCAAAGAAGTCAATCACTTCGCCTGCTAATTCTTCAATTGCTTCGTAGTCGTCTTCTGACTCAAGCTTCATAAATGGAACAACAACTGTACCGAATAAGTCACCGATCTTCAATGTGCGCTTACCGCCCATACAAATCGTTACACCTTTGTCATCGCCAGTCGCTAAGATAGCTTCAGTAGGCATGTCTTTTGTGATGTACTTATGTGTCAATGGTGAAGTTACATTTAAACAATGCATACATTTAACACAGTTTTTGTTATCGATTGTTAATGAAGTGTCGCTTTCAACTTTCATACATTGCGTAGGGCAACGAGAAGTAATGTTGTCAACAACGTAATCCATACCTTTGTCTGCAACCATTGCTTTCCATAAGTCTTGGTTGATTTTAATATCATCTCTCCAAGTACCAATCGTTGCAAAGTCTGAACGCTCAATTGAGTTCATACAGTCGTTAGCACAACCTGAAACCTTAAATTTCATTTTGTATGGTAACGCTGGACGGTGCATATCATCTAGGAATGCGTTTACTAATGTGCGTAATGCTGCTGATTCGTTAGTGTTTGACATTTCACAACGTGCTGCACCAACACATGACATGCCCGTACGTACTGCAGGACCTGCACCACCCATATCAAAACCGATCTCGTTAAGCTCGTTGAAAATAGTTTGTGTTGTTTCTTCAGTTGCGCCTTGGAACATAATGTCGCCAGACTGACCATGAAATGCAATCAAGCCAGAGCCGCCGTTATCAACAAATGTATCACACATAGTTCTTAAAAGATCTGATGTGTAGTGCATACCTGCTGGCGGTTGAATTCTTAATGTATGGAACTCAGCTGCATCTTTAAATTTGTAGTCGCCGTTTTCATCTTTAAGCTCATTGAAGCGTGGAATTACACCACCACCATAACCGATAACACCAACGGTGCCACCTTTCCAGTAACCTTTTTTAGTTACGTATGATGTTTCTAATGTTGCTAAAACGTCGCGCACCATGCTAGCACCTGCGTGATCATCTTGAGCTAATCTTTTAAGGCCGGTTACAAACGAAGGCCATGGACCATTTTCCAACTCATCGAGGTTGGGGGTGTTGTATAGCTCTTTTGCCATTTTATTTCTCCAGTATATTTAATAAATCTTCTGATCTTAAAAAAAGAAGATGTGAACGGGACAAATTATACTTGGAATGTAAGAAATACCACCCTTTATTAGTGGTATTTTTGACTACCCCTTAGGGGATATAAATAGGGGTATAAGATTAGAAAACTAAGTCTAATAAGCTAATGATTTGTTAAATATTGATCGACTTTCTCGGCAACACCACGGCCTTCATGAATTGCCCACACTACTAATGATTGGCCACGACGGCAATCTCCAGCAGTAAATACGCCCTTTTGAGAGGTGGTGTATTCACCATAAGCAGCTTGGTAGTTGCCACGGGCATCAAGCTCAATATCAGCATCATCACTCAAATAATGCTCTGGTGAGACAAAGCCCATAGATAACAACACTAATTGCGTGTCCCAAGTTTTTTCACTGCCTTCAATTTCAATCAGTTGGCCGTCTTTAAAATCAACATTCACCGTATTAAGACCTGCAACTTTACCTTCATCATTCTTAATGAAAGATTTGGTCATTAGATGATATTGCCTTGGGTCGTTGCCAAATACCTGCGCCGCCTCTGCATGGCCGTAATCAACACGATAAATCAGTGGCCATAGCGGCCAAGGATTATTATCTGCACGGTCTTCGGGCGGCTTACCCATTAGTTCAAAATTCACAATTGACTTAGCGCCCTGACGTAGTGCTGTACCGATACAGTCTGTACCGGTATCACCGCCACCAATAACGATCACATCCTTGCCTTTGGCAGATAGATCAGAATCGTCAGCATGACCCGTGTCTAACAAACTTTTGGTATTTTTAGATAAATATTCCATTGCCATGTGTACACCGTTGGCATCACGGTTGGCTACTGGTAAATCACGTGCTTGAGTGGCACCGGTCGTAAACACCAAAGCATCGAATTCTTTTTGTAAATCGGCAGTCGTAGTATCTTGACCAACATTAACGTTGGTGATAAATTCAACACCAGAATCTTTAAGTAAATTAACACGACGATCAACCACATCTTTACCGAGTTTCATATTGGGAATACCATACATCAGTAATCCACCAATACGATCATCACGCTCAAATACAGTCACACTATGGCCAATTTTATTAAGTTCGTCTGCTGCCGCTAAACCTGCAGGGCCAGAGCCAATAATGGCGATTTTCTTACCAGTGCGGTACTCCACCATGTGTGGTTGAATCCAGCCTTCTTCAAAACCACGATCGATAATTGTTTGTTCTATATTTTTAATGGTGACAGCAGGATTGTTAATACCAAGCACACAAGAGCCTTCACAAGGTGCCGGACAAACTCGACCGGTAAATTCTGGAAAATTATTAGTCTTGTGTAGGCGAATTAATGCTTCTTGCCACTTGTCGTTATAAACCAAGTCATTCCATTCAGGGATTAGGTTATCAACTGGGCAGCCATTTTCTGATTGGCAAAATGGCACGCCGCAATCCATACATCTTGCGCCCTGCTCTTGCAATTGTGCAATGTTATGTGTGCCTGTAAAAATTTCACCATAATCTTTGATGCGTAGCTCAACTGGGCGATAATCCTCAGTCTTTCTATCAAATTCTTTGAAGCCAGTTACTTTTCCCATCACTCTCAAACACTTAAAACTAAAGCACATAATTATGCCATAGATTTGCCTTGTTTAGCAATCAGAATGACTGTATAATTGCCCCTTTTTACAGAACTAACATAAAGGAAGTACTCTCATGAATTTAATTGATCAAATTGAGAACGAACAACTAAGATCAGATATCCCTGATTTTTCATCAGGTGACACCGTTATTGTACAAGTTAAAGTACGTGAGGGTGATCGTGAAAGACTGCAGGCATTCGAAGGCGTTGTTATCGCTAAGAAAAATCGTGGTATCGGCTCAGCATTTACCGTGAGAAAAATCTCTCATGGTGAAGGTGTTGAAAGAGTTTTCCAAACACACTCAAAAATGATTGATTCAGTAGAAGTTAAGCGTCGCGGTAAAGTTCGTCAAGCGAAGCTATATTACCTTCGTGAGTTAACTGGTAGAAAAGCAAGAATTAAAGAAAAATTGGCTAAGCGATAAGCTTTAGTTTTTTCCAATAAAAATGCCGGTCTTTACCGGCATTTTTTATGCCATAATTTCAAACCGTGAACAACACAACTTTAATTGAAAATTTTTTAGATTATTATTGGCTGTCCTCTGGCGCAAGTCAAAACACACTGAGCGCTTATCAATCAGACCTTAAGTTATTTTCAAAGTGGCTAAATGATGATCTTTCTCATATTAACAGCAACCACATTAATGATTACTTCAAACACAGACAACTCAGTGCTGCCACACAGTCGCGCATTCTTACTTGTTTGCGTATTTTTTACCAATATCTAATCACCCAGCAATTAATCAAAAACAACCCTACTGCCAAACTACATCACCCCAAGCAAACGCAAAAACTACCCGTTTTTCTAAATATTGAAGAGGTGGATCGGCTGTTAAATACGCCAGATAAAAACACCATCTTTGGGCTGCGTGATCGCGCCATGCTAGAGTTGCTTTATTCTTGTGGATTACGGGTTTCAGAGCTGATTACTTTGGATTATCACAACATTAATTTAAATGAAGAATATATCCGCATTCATGGTAAGGGCAACAAAGAACGTCTCTTACCCATGGGCGAAGTGGCAATAGACTACCTTGATACTTATGAGAAAAAGGCACGTCCTTTCTTACTTAAATCAGGTCAAACTGATCATTACTTTTTAAGTAATCGTGGCTCGGGCATGAGTCGACAAAATTTCTTTTATATAATTAAAGCTTATGCCGTCAAAGCCGGCATTGATAAGCCACTATCCCCACACACGCTACGCCATGCTTTTGCCACGCACCTTGTGCAACAAGGGGCGGATTTACGTAGTGTGCAGTTAATGCTGGGGCATAGTGACATTTCTACCACACAGATTTATACGCACATCCAAAACGTACAGTTAAAATCTCAGCATGCCAAACACCACCCAAGAGGCTAATTTTTTTACGTCGTCTTTTTCCTTTCTACTTTGTTGACTTCAAAAACATATTCAATCACATAGTTACACCTATGCTCAATCATATTTTTTATTGTCGCCTTGTAGAAAGAAAAAATACTTGCAAAAAAAACTTTTTAAAAAATTAGGAAATTTTAAGAATGACTGTAAATTTATTTAATTTTATTACTTTTTAACGTTATTTATATTCTTTTAACAACTTTTAATTACTAATTATCGACTTTTAGACGGTTTTATTGAATTTTTTAAGAAATTTAGCAAATTTTACTAATCAAGTTTTTTACGAATATTTTTATATATTTTGAGGCAAATTCATTTTCTATCGATAGGAGCATACAAATAGCATTTGACTAAGTAGAAAATTAATTTAACAAAGAAATACTTAAAAAGTAGAAGTAAAGATTATAAGTATTGAACCTCTAGGATTTCATACATGATGTTTCCAGCCGGCGCTTTAACAGTCACTTCCTCACCCTCTTCATTACCCATCAGCGCACTGGCGATTGGCGAATGACATGAGATTTTACCTAAGGCAATATCGGCCTCGTCTTCACCGACGATTTGATAAGTGATTTCACTGTCATCTGCAACATTCATTAAGGTAATAGTGGTGCCAAAAACACAACGACCATCTTGATTAAGTCGTGCGACATCAATCACTTGCATGCGTGAGAGTTTAGATTCGATCTCTTTAATGCGACCCTCACAAAAACTTTGCTCTTCTTTAGCGGCGTGATATTCAGCATTTTCTTTAAGATCACCGTGGGCACGTGCTGTGGCGATATCCTCAACAATACGAGGGCGTTCAACATCTTTGAGTTTTAAAAGCTCTGCTTCTAGTGCTTTTGCACCACCAACAGTCATCGGGATACTTTCCATAATCTTAATTATTTAACGATTGTACCGTTCTAACGGTAATTTCTTCATGCGTATTCAAACCATCTAACATGGCAAACGCTGCGGCAACTGTTGTGGTGAAAGGCACTTTATGCACCAAAGCTTGGCAACGTATCGCTGCTGCGTCTTCAACGCCTTGAGTATCTTCTGTCGAGTTAATGATTAAATCGATATCATCGTTTTTAATCATATCCACAATGTGTGGCGAGCCTTCAGAAACCTTATTCACCATTTCACATTCAAGACCCGCCCCAACCAAAGTTTCTCTATTACTACGTGTGGCTACTAAGCTAAAACCTTGCTTGGCTAAACGCTTACCTAAATCAACCAAGTCATCACGATCAAGCTTGCGCAAGCTGACAAACACTTTACCGCTAGTCGGTGCACGCGTTCCTGCAGCTAATTGTGCCTTGTCAAAGGCTGTGGCAAAATCATCGCCTATACCCATCACTTCACCGGTTGAGCGCATTTCAGGGCCTAGAATTGGATCTACACCTAGGAACTTATTGAATGGGAACACCGCTTCTTTCACGCTAAAGTGTTTTGGAATAATTTCTTTAGTAAAGTTTAGTTCTTTTAATGTTTTACCAGCCATCACTCGCGCTGCAATACTTGCTAGTGGAGCACTAATAGCTTTAGACACAAATGGCACGGTGCGTGAAGCGCGGGGATTAACTTCAATAACATAAATTTCACCGTCTTGATAAGCTAGCTGAGTATTCATCAATCCTACAACGTTTAAAGCTTTTGCCATAGCAATCACCTGAATGCGCATTTCATCAAGCACGTCATCTGCTAATGAGTACGGTGGCAATGAACAAGCAGAGTCACCTGAGTGAATACCGGCTTGTTCGATATGCTGCATAATACCGCCAATTACCACATCTTCACCATCACAAATAACATCAATATCAACTTCAATCGCATGGTCCAAGAATGAATCTAACAACACTGGTGAATCATTAGATACTTGTACTGCAGTATGCATGTAATGATCTAATGAGTCCTTGTCATAAACAATTTCCATTGCACGACCACCTAATACATACGATGGACGCACCACTAATGGAAAACCAATTGCATCAGCAATATCTTGTGCTTGCTCAAGTGAGCGCGCTGTACCATTATGCGGTTGTTTTAAATCTAATTCTTGTAATAATTTAGAAAAACGCTCACGATCCTCGGCCAAATCAATCGCATCTGGACTGGTACCAATAATCTTTGCACCACTCTTTTCTAGTGCTTCGGCCAATTTGAGTGGTGTTTGTCCGCCATAATGCACAATAATGCCATCTGGATTTTCAACATCAATAACAGCCAAAACATCTTCTAAGGTTAATGGCTCGAAATACAAGCGATCTGAAATATCGTAATCAGTTGAAACCGTCTCAGGATTACAATTCACCATGATGGTTTCATAGCCATCTTCACGCAAAGCTAATGAGGCATGTACACAGCAATAATCAAATTCAATACCTTGACCAATACGATTAGGGCCGCCGCCAAGAATCATAATCTTTTTCTTGTCGGTTGGATTAGCTTCACATTGCTGCTGGTAAGTTGAATACAAATAAGCTGTTTGTGTGTCAAATTCAGCTGCGCAACTATCAACACGCTTAAATACCGGTTTAATATTGAGCACTTTACGGCGCTCACGAACAGAAGATTCGCTACAATTTAATAATTGCCCAAGACGTGCATCAGAGAAACCTTTACGTTTTAATGCAAACATTTCGCTGGCTTCAATATCAGAAATACTACCGCCATTAATTTGCATTTCACTCGAGACAAGATCTTCAATTTGTGCCAAGAACCACGGGTCAACCTTAGACAAGTCAAAAACCTCTTCCAGTGACATACCCAATCTAAAGGCATCTGCTAAATAAAAGATACGTTCACCACGTGCTGTAATGCACTCTGAACGAATCTTATTGCGTGCATCATCGGCATTTAAATCTACAATAGGGTCTAAGCCAACCTTGTCAGTTTCAAGACCTCTTAATGCTTTTTGTAAAGACTCCTGGAAAGTGGAGCCCATAGCCATTACCTCGCCCACTGATTTCATTTGCGTGGTTAGACGATCATCCGCTTTAGGGAATTTCTCAAAGGCAAATCTTGGAATTTTGGTTACAACATAATCAATGCTTGGCTCAAATGAAGCCGGTGTTTTGCCACCGGTAATATCATTATCAAGCTCATCTAAAGTATAGCCAACAGCTAATTTAGCCGCCACTCTTGCAATCGGGAAGCCTGTCGCTTTGGAAGCCAAAGCTGATGAACGAGAAACACGAGGATTCATTTCAATAATGGTTAATCGACCATTTTCAGGATTAACTGCAAATTGCACATTAGAGCCACCCGTATCAACACCAATCTCACGCAAAACAGCCAAAGAAGCATTACGCATCACTTGGTATTCTTTATCCGTTAGTGTTTGTGCAGGTGCCACTGTAATAGAGTCGCCTGTATGAATACCCATTGGATCAAAGTTTTCAATCGAACAAATAATAATGCAATTGTCTTTGGTGTCGCGCACCACTTCCATTTCAAACTCTTTCCAACCTAAGATTGACTCCTCGACCAAAAGCTCATTGGTGGGTGAAAGGTCTAAGCCGCGCTCACAGATTTCAACAAATTCTTCTTTATTAAAAGCAATACCACCGCCAGAACCACCCATGGTAAATGAAGGGCGAATAACGGTAGGATAGCCAACCGTTTCCTGAATGACAAAGGCCTCTTCCAGTGTATGGGCGACAGCCGCTTTTGGCATATCAAGGCCGATTTTAAGCATAGCTTCACGGAATAAATCACGGTCTTCAGCTTTATCAATGGCTTCTTTTTTAGCGCCAATCATCTCTACACCATGTTTTTCTAACACGCCATGGCGCTCTAAATCGAGTGCACAATTAAGCGCTGTTTGACCACCCATGGTAGGTAGCAATGCATCAGGTTTTTCAACCTCAATGATTTTTTCAACGGTGCGCCACTCGATTGGCTCAATGTAGGTTGCGTCTGCCATTTGAGGATCAGTCATGATCGTAGCAGGATTGGAATTTACCAAAATCACGCGATAACCTTCTTCACGCAAAGCTTTACAAGCTTGTGCCCCAGAATAATCAAATTCACAGGCTTGGCCGATTACAATTGGACCGGCGCCAATGATTAATATACTTTTAAGGTCTTGTCTTTTTGGCATTTTCTTCTAATTCTAAGTTACTCTAAAAATCGTCAAACTCATCTTCTTCAACAGGCAAGTTGCCATCGAAGACATCGAACTTTCTCTTTTGTAAATAAGAAGAACGCATCATTGTGTATGGGTC
>DNJI01000116.1 GCA_003489145.1 Gammaproteobacteria bacterium
CGCACTATCACCATAGATCTTCCCATATTGCCAAGCCAATGTTTTTGGCCATTCACTGAGTTTTACTTGGTAAGTCAAAATGGTTTTTCTCGGTCGTTTTTTATAACCAATAATGTCAATTTTTGCATGGCTTAACGTCAATACTTGGGTCTGACCATTAATACTCAATTCAAGACTGTTTAAGAATTCAGTTTCAAAATCCTTAAAACGTTTACGCAATACATCGGGTTCGAGCGCTCTTAGCTCATCATAATGATCTGAGTTTGGCGCATCAGTGGTTTTTTTGTATTGAGTACCAATACCGGTCATTGCCGCTTCAAGACTTAGATCAATCTCAACTTCAAGCGTTTTACCCTCAAAGATTGATATTTCTATTAGCGCAGGCTTAACCACATCCGCCTTTACGAACGAGCTTAACAATAATAATAAGGTTAGAAATAATCTCATAATAAAAAACCCCGACTAGCGGGGTTTGATTATCTTGTTATTAACGCTTAAATTAACTCACCATCGTAATTCTCAATACCTGGGTTATCTTTCACACCCTTAATGGTTGGATGGTTTACCTTAGACAAGTTAAGGTGTTTTTGCTTACGCAAATAATCTGCCGCTACATCCCACATTAAACGTCCATTACCAATACTACCGACTTGCGCCCAGCCCGATACTTTGTACGATTTGTTAGGGTCGATTGGCGTGCCTTCATCATCTTTCATGTCACTAATGCGTTCGCCCAAACCTGCAGCAGGATCAATGGTGTAATCCATACCACCCATTCGTACCATGTCGCCACCTGATTGTAAGTACGGATCTTGTACAAATAAATTTTCAGCAATACCTTCTAAGATGTCTTTGAGTTGCGCACCTTTAAGTTCACTCACATAGGTTTCACCATAAGTCATCGAAGTATTCGTCATTAAGTCTTCCATGGTGACATCATGGCCTGCTGGCACTGATGTTCCCCAACGTACACCAGCTGACATAGCAAAGTCTGCACTGTGCTCTTCACGCAAGGAGTTAACTAAAACTTGATCCCAAGTGCCCATGAAATTACCACGGCGATAAAGTGTTTGCTCGGTGGTACACAACTTCTCAGTCAAAATTGCATCATAAGTTTTACCCACACGATCTGGATTATTACTCATTTCACTACTACGCGCTTCAATCACATTCTTGTCGTATTTAGTATTACGCATCTTGTCAATAAACGAGACCATAGCCGCATCTGGTTTGATTAAATTAGTCATGATTGGCAACATTTTGTACTCATAACCAGAAACTTTATGATCAACAATATTGAGATCCATCACACCAATATATTTACCCGAGCAACCGGCGTTAGTCACCACTGTAACACCACCAGCATTTTTAACCTCAACAGGCTTAGGCATACCGTCATGCGTATGACCACCAAAAAATGCATCAATACCAACCACTTGTGAAGCCATTTTGATATCAACATCCATACCATTGTGTGAGATTACAATCACCGCATCAGGCTTTTCATTTTCACGAATATCGATTACTAATTCTTGCATTTCATCTTCACGCAAACCGAACGACCAATCTGGGAAGAAGTATTTTTGTGGATTGGCATTTGATGTTCTTGGGAAAGCTTGGCCAATCACGGCAATACGGTGTCCACCTACATTTTTAATGACATACGGCTTAAACGGTAATGCTTCATCTTCATCGAACAAGCCGTTACCATCGTATTTTTCCGTCATGGTGAAATAGTCATCACCCATCAGCGCGTCTTCCATGATGCGTACGTTTTGACCCAAGAAATCACCTTTAAAGAAGCCAATATTTTTTAAAGTTTCTTCCTCTTTATAGGTAAATTCCCAATGGCCAACCATGACATCAACACCGAGCATGTTAGTGGCTTCAACCATATCTGCGCCACGCGTCCAAAGTGATGTACCCGAACCCTGCCAAGTATCGCCACCATCCAATGTAAGCGTATTTTGTACGCCGCCCGCACCCTCTCTCAAAGACTCTAATACGGTTTTGATTTGTCCAAAACCACCGGTCTTGCCATATTTGGCTGCTAAGTCTTCGAAGTTATTATAAGTAAAAGCATGAGCTTCAGGTGAACCTGGCTTAACGCCAATTTGCTTAAGAAGTTTATTACCAACAACATGTGGTAATTGGCCAAAAGTAGAACCAAAACCTAAGTTAACATTTGGCTCACGAAAATGGTTAGGTAATAAGTTACCATGCGTATCGGTGATATGCAAAATACGAGCATTACCTGTTTTCGGCACTTCGTACATATTTTCCTGACCAAACAAGCTGGTTTTACTAGCGTGTCCTGTGCCAATTAAACCGGCTGCCGAACCAGCACCTAAAACCTTAATGAACTCTCTACGTGTTAAAGCCATTTCCGCCCCTTCAATATATTTAAAGTCATTATTGTATCAAAAAGTGGCTATAGGTTCAGGCTTTAAAACATTTATTGGTACAAATACCAATAAAATTTTCTATCAAGGAGCGCCATTCAGTCTTATTTTGCAATAAACCTTTTATAATACTCACATGAATTTAAATGAACTACTAACTGATATTGTTGACACGCAGATTGATATCGAAACTCAAGGCCTGTGTTTAAATGCAACCAATATACAAACCGGCGATGTATTTATTGCTTTACAAGGGCAGTCTTCTCATGGTATTGATTATGTTGATCAAGCCATTGAAAACGGCTGTGTTGCAGTGTTGATCGATTCACAAGATTTTGATTGTAGCGTGCCAAGCGTGCGTGTCGATAATCTCAAACAACATTTGCCAGTGCTAGCGAGTACTTATTACCCTCAAGCAATGCAGGTGGAAGTAATTGGCGTCACTGGCACCAATGGTAAAACTTCAGTGAGTTATTTTATCTCACAATTATTAAATCAGCTCGGGGTCAAAAACGGTCTAATTGGCACCTTAGGTATCACCCATAGCGCTGTGGTTTCTAATAACACCACACCCGATATTTTAACGCTCTATAAAACACTTCACCAATACCATCAAGATGGTATTCACACGGCAGTATTAGAAGTTTCTTCTCACGGGCTGGATCAAGACAGAGTCGCAGGGATTAATTTTAAACAAGCTGTTTTTACCAATCTCACGCAAGACCACTTAGACTATCACCACAGTTTGGATGAATATCGAGATACTAAACTTAAACTATTTGCTCTTGACTCACTCAAAAGTGTTGTGATTAATCGTGACAACGATCAACATGCAGATTTTTTAGCCATCTCTAAACACGCCACACAAACTACCTACAGTCTAGATGAATTTGAAAAAATCAACGCCACAACTGAAGGCTTTTTATGCCAACTTGATGGCTTTGTATTTGAGTCTCCTTTATTAGGGCAATTTAACTTATCCAACGTTCTGGCCGCACTCAACAGTGTCGAACAACTCGGTTTTGAACGTTCAAGCATCATTCCACTATTGCACCACTTGTTCCCGCCAACGGGTCGGATGCATCGCATTAAAAATACTTTGGCTTGGGTCGATTATGCCCACACCCCAGATGCCATCGAAAATGCTATTAACACTTTGCAAAGCCATTACCCAGACCACCAAATACGCATTGTCTTTGGCTGCGGTGGTAATCGAGACCAAGGTAAACGCGCCAAAATGGGTAAGATTGCCAGCGATCTAGCCAGCACCATCGTACTCACTAACGACAATCCGCGAGATGAAGATCCACAAGCGATTATTGACGATATCCTCAGTGGTATTGATGACAGTTTCGAGTTAGACATTACCCTTGATAGGCAACTCGCTATCGAAACTGCTATGACCACTTTAAATGAAAATGAGTGTTTACTCATTGCTGGCAAGGGGCATGAGTCCATCCAAGAATTTAAAGATAAGACACTGGTCTTAAGTGATATCGAAATTGCACAAAATGCTGCAAGCTAAATTCAGCGAAATTGCCAAAATCTTCAACTCCCAAGCCTTGCTTGAGAGTGATATTTTAATTAACGGTGTATGTACTGATACAAGACAACGCATGGATGGCGCTTTATTTGTCGCACTGATTGGTGATAATTTTGATGCACATGATTACCTAGATGAAGCTGAAAAAATGGGCGCAGTCGCCGTTATTATCAGCAAGCCCGTGTCAACCAATCTACCCACTTTACTGGTAGATGACACTCAAATTGCACTGACTGATCTTGCACATTGGCATCTAAATAACATTAAGCCAACCGTTGTGGCCATTACCGGCAGTAACGGCAAAACCACCACTAAAAATATGTTGGCCAATATATTAAGTTTAAAAGCACCAACACTCGCCACCAAAGGTAATCTTAACAATCACCTTGGCGTGCCGATGACTTTACTAATGTTGGAGCAAAAACACCAATATGCCGTGGTGGAAATGGGTGCCAATCATCTGAGTGAAATTGCCTATTTACGCAATATCGCACAGCCTGATATTGCAGTGGTAACTAACACCTTAGATGCGCACATCGGTGAGTTCGGTGGCTTTGATAATTTGGTTAAGGCCAAAGGTGAAATCTATAGTGATGACAGTCAAAACATCGTTAACACGGATACCGCCTTTGTAGGCGACCTCAGCTTTGGCAAAGGTGGTGATATTTTTGCTAGCCATATTAACAACAATGGCTTTGATTTAAATATTGCTAATCAAAAAGTAACGGTTACCTTACAACTGATTGGCCAACATAATATTGATAATGCCTTAGCAGCTAGTGCTTGTGCACATGCATTAGCTGTTGATATTAATATCATCAAACAAGGTTTGGAAAATACCCAAGCCGAAAAAGGCCGACTCAATGTTATCCAACAACCCGATCTAACCATTATTGATGACACTTACAATGCTAGTCCGCAATCAATGAAGGCGGCAATTAATACACTACTCACCTTTACCGGTGAAAAAGTTGCCGTACTTGGTAGCATGGCAGAATTGGGCGATGAGGCCAAAACTTTCCATCAACAGATTGGACAATTAGCCAAAGATTCACTAGATGCAGTTTACAGCTATGGAGAACTAGCTAAGCATTATGACGGCATGCATTTTGATGATTTGGATCAATTAGCTTCGCGCCTATTAACGCATCATATCAATGCCACGGTACTGATTAAAGGCTCGCGC
This sequence comes from Gammaproteobacteria bacterium, assembly GCA_003489145.1. Taxonomy (GTDB): domain Bacteria; phylum Pseudomonadota; class Gammaproteobacteria; order PS1; family Pseudothioglobaceae; genus Thioglobus_C. The sequence goes on from DNJI01000116.1 coordinate 5,132, forward strand.
ATGGTACAACTTGATCAATTGGTCAATCGCTTACAAAAATAAACCACTTCTCGCTTGACCTTTGAGTCGAATATGGTGATAATTACACGCTTTATGGGCCCGTAGCTCAACTGGATAGAGTACTCGGCTACGAACCGAGCGGTTACAAGTTCGACTCTTGTCGGGCCCACCATTTTCAAGTGTCAACAAATCTACTATTCTCTGTTAGAATATCTCTCATGATGACACTACCCAATATAATTACCCTTTCAAGAATTGCACTGATTCCAATTTTTGTTGCGTTGTATTACTTTCAGCCTGCTTACAATCCAGATGGATTTATTAATATTAAGGCACCTGACAATATTTTTACGCAAATTAATTTTTGGGTGACTGGCGTTTATGCTTTTATTAGCACCACTGATTATTTGGATGGCTACTTAGCCAGAAAACTCAACATGACTTCACAATTGGGTGCTTTTTTAGATCCGGTTGCCGATAAGCTAATGGTGTCTGTGGCACTGATATTATTGGTGGATTTCTATCCCACTGATACACATTGGTACATTACCATTTGTGCGCTGATTATTATTTCTCGCGAGATTTTAGTCTCTGCTCTGAGAGAATGGATGGGCACCATTGGTCAACGATCTACAGTCAATGTTTCCTATATTGGTAAGGTTAAAACCTTTGTGCAAGTCTTTGCCATTTTGTTCTTACTTTATCAACAACCGTTCTTTGGCTTGCCAAGTTTTGAGGTCGGTGTGACTTTATTACTAGCTGCAACCTTGCTAACCTTGTACTCAGGCTTTATTTATTTAAAAGAAGGTGTAAAAACATTTGACTCTTAGCGAAAAAACACTATAATTTGCCACCTATTGCGGGAATAGCTCAGCTGGTAGAGCATCACGTTGCCAACGTGAATGTCGCGAGTTCGAATCTCGTTTCCCGCTCCATATTTAAAGGCCTGTTTATCAGGTCTTTTTTTATATAACCCCTTTGCAACCTACCTTGGCCGGATAGCAAATCGGTTATGCAGTGGATTGCAAATCCATCTAGACCAGTTCGATTCTGGTTCCGGCCTCCATACATAAAAAGCCCGATTTTTATCGGGCTTTTTATTGTCTAAAATTTATAAAATAATGGAAATAAGTCTTATAATTTAATAAAAAACCCACTTTTATACTTTAAAATGCCATTTTTAATATAAAAATACCCACTAAATGGTATTTTTAGTGGGTATTTTGAAAAATTTAGGAAATTTTAAGAACGGCTTGTTTTTTTACTTTAGAGCCTTGAGTCGCAAGCGAAGTGCATTAAGTTTAATAAACCCAGCTGCATCTTTTTGATCATA
>DNJI01000040.1:0-189 GCA_003489145.1 Gammaproteobacteria bacterium
TTCTAGACCAGGGAGTCGCCTTCGCCACTGGTGTTCCTTCAGATCTCTATGCATTTCACCGCTACACCTGAAATTCCACTTTCCTCTCCTATACTCTAGTTTGCCAGTTTTAAATGCAGTTCCTAGGTTGAGCCCAGGGCTTTCACATCTAACTTAACAAACCACCTACGCACGCTTTACGCCCAGTAA
>DNJI01000040.1:413-560 GCA_003489145.1 Gammaproteobacteria bacterium
GAATTCCACTTCCCTCTCCCGTACTCAAGCCGTCCAGTTTCAAATGCAGTTCCCAGGTTGAGCCCGGGGATTTCACATCTGTCTTACAGAACCGCCTGCGCACGCTTTACGCCCAGTAATTCCGATTAACGCTTGCACCCTCCGTAT
>DNJI01000040.1:577-741 GCA_003489145.1 Gammaproteobacteria bacterium
GAGTTAGCCGGTGCTTCTTCTAAAGTTAACGTCAAGGCTAATGGGTATTAGCCATTAGCTTTTCTTCACAATTGAAAGTGCTTTACAACCCTCAGGCCTTCTTCACACACGCGGTATTGCTGGATCAGGCTTGCGCCCATTGTCCAATATTCCCCACTGCTGCC
>DNJI01000040.1:881-21357 GCA_003489145.1 Gammaproteobacteria bacterium
CTTTACGCCCAGTGATTCCGAGTAACGCTTGCACCCTCCGTATTACCGCGGCTGCTGGCACGGAGTTAGCCGGTGCTTATTCATATAGTACCGTCATTATCTTCCTATATAAAAGGAGTTTACACACCGAAATGCGTCATCCTCCACGCGGCGTTGCTGCATCAGAGTTTCCTCCATTGTGCAATATTCCCCACTGCTGCCTCCCGTAGGAGTCTGGACCGTGTCTCAGTTCCAGTGTGGCTGATCATCCTCTCAGACCAGCTAAAGATCGTCGCCTTGGTGAGCTTTTACCTCACCAACAAGCTAATCTTACGCAGGCTCATCTGATAGCGAAACCTTTCAAGAAGAGGGCTCCTTTACTCCATAGAGATTATGCGGTATTAATCCAGATTTCTCTGGGCTATCCCCCACTATCAGGCAGATTCCTACGCGTTACTCACCCGTCCGCCACTCGACGCCTGGTAGCAAGCTACCATCGTTTCCGTTCGACTTGCATGTGTTAAGCATACCGCCAGCGTTCAATCTGAGCCAGGATCAAACTCTTCAGTTTAATTCTAACTATTTAGAACATTGGCAACATTTATAAATAAATGCGCTTTGCGTTCAATTTTTTTAAAAGCTGATTTTGCTTTTGTTTTTTCGGAACAATCACAAATAAATGCAATTGTTTCGTGTGCACTGCACAATTTTATTGTACGAGTGCCCACACAAGTTGTTTGATATATTTTTAAAGAGCTACCGTGTCCAGAAGGTTTTATTTTTCTGTCTCGGTGAAAGGGGTGAATTATACGTAGAATATTTTGTGCGTCAAGCACTATTCTTCTTTTTTTATAAATTAATTTGTAGAGCAGAAATCAAGGCTTCAATTTGTCCTCAGGTACTGCTCTATTTAACCATTCATCGATTTGATTAATATCGACAATATCTCCTTGATTATTAAGCATTTCTAGGTCGTTATCATTCCAGCCTTTAATGCCTAACTTCAGTGAACGAACCTGTTTAAAACCCATTTGTTGCATTGTTAGTGCGGCCAATGCGCTGCGGTTGCCTGAGCGACAAACCACAACAATATTTTGATCTCTGCTTTTTGCTAGTGCTGGAATGGTGTCATCATAGTTCCAAACACAGGCACCTTCTAACACACCTCTAGGTACATGAAGTGAGCCTTTAATATGCATCATCTCAAACTCATCTGTCTCTCTAATGTCTAATACAATTAACCCAGGGTTTTGCTCTATTTCTTCTTCTAAATCCCAGGGCAGTACTTCATCTACTGAGCGTAACGCTTTAACAACAAGTCTTTGATATCCATCCATAATTTAATTGATAATTGTTAATTTATCTGCAGTAGCCTTTTTCAGTGATCATTACCGCCACCTCAACTCGGGAACTGAGCGAAAGTTTTTTCAAAATTGATTTCACATGTAGTTTAACTGTGCCATCTGAAATACCTAATTCTCTGGCAATCACTTTATTGCTATGTCCGTGTGCCACCTGACAAGCCACTTCCTTTTCTCGATTAGTGAGCGAATCAAAGGTCGCTTCATTATCGGTTAACTCATTTCTAAGCACCTTAGCCAATACATGAGTCATGTCTTGTGCCACTATAATAGAACCTGTTACTAACTCATTTAAAGCACTGACTAACTCATCAGGGTCCATGTCTTTTAATAAGTAACCTTGGGCGCCGTATTTAAGGCAGTCACGCAAATCATGCTCTTCAGTACTGGTGGTTAGCATCACAATCGGAGTTTGTTCACCTTGATCTTTTAATGTTTTTAACACTTCAATCCCTGACATGGCAGGCATACGTAAATCCAATAAGATAATATCTAGTGATAAGGTGGGGATTTCTGCCAAGCCTTGCTCGGGCGAAGCGGCTGCTCGGGCGTTAATCTTTCTTGATTCTAATAATGAGATTAACCCATTACGAAATAAGGCATGATCATCAATAATATAAACTTTCATGATGCCTCCTTAAAGGAAACAATCACACGAGTGCCTTCGTCAACTTCAGATTCAATCTCAATACTAGCACCCATTTGACCCGCTCGTTCTTTCATAATGTTCATGCCAATATTATTCCCCATTACCTCGGTATCAAACTGATCTTTTTTAAAGCCAACACCATCATCCTCAATCAATAATTGGCAATTAGGCTCAGCTGAGAGCAAAATTCGCACGTTACGGGCCTTAGCGTGCTTGCGAATATTAGACAATGCCTCTTGCGTAATACGCATAATTTGCATTTCTGTTTCTGGCGGGAAATTAAGCTTGCCTTCTATATGTAAATAAGTAGCCACTCCTTCTTCGGTTTTAAAGCGATTGGCCAAATTTTCTAACGATACTTCAATACCCTTAGGATCAAGCGGCACACGGAAATTACACATTAATTCACGCAATTCTTGGTTGGCTTGAGTGATGTTAAACTGCAAACTGGCAACCTTGTCACTCGCCTCAGCTTTAGCGCCTTGTTTGAGCATGTCATCTAAAACGGTCACTTGTAGCTTTAAGCTATAGATTGTTTGCGCCAAGGAGTCGTGAATCTCTTGGGATAAAAACAGGCGCTCTTGTGAGAGCGCCATGCGTTTAGTTTCTTCATCGAGTCTAGCTTTGTCCAATGCAATGGCGATATTATCGGCAATTGATTCTAATAATGCACGTTCATCAAAGGCCAATGATGGCTCAGTATCAAAGAATAAATTAAACACACCTAGAGTTTTTCCGTGATATCTTAGTGGGATGAAAATCGTGCCGACGTTGGCTTTGGTTTCAGATTGGCTACCCACACACTTAGCGCAAGTATGCACACTAAATTGCACATTAACATCTTGCGCCATGGCTACTTCGCCACACAAACAATCACTGCTAAGTACGTCAGTCATTTGCCCTTTTTTATCAATCACACCACGTTGGGCCACTAAGTGTAACTCACCTTCATCACTCAAACTACGCACCGCACCCGAGGCAGCACCCGTCATATTGACAAAGATATCTAAAAAATGCTCAAATAATTCCTCAGTAGAGTGCATTGAATTAAGTTTTGAGGAAACGCCGTAAAGCGTTTCTAATGAGGCAGATTTTTTGCTGAGACGCTGGATTTGCTTTTGCAAAATATCTTCCATGTCGTCATATAGGTATTGGTTTTCTTCAATGAGATGATTGATTGCGGTTGCTACTGGCTGAAAGGTGGTTTTTTGTTCATCGTTAAGGCGTGCACTTTGGTCAATATTGTAATCAATGACCCATTTTTGTAAATCACTAAACGGCAATAAGAAATCTTTACGAATCGCAAGATACAAGCCTAGATAAACTGACAAGATTAACAAAACTAAAGTGATATCAAGTGCATTAGGGGATTGATAAGCCAACACCATTTCACTTGCTAATATAGGCGACAAGGCAATGGTCACCAATAAATAAAGATAAAATTTTGTTTTAATGCCCATAAATATCAGTTATTTACCAATGCAAAAAGATGAAAATATTTCACCCAACAAATCATCGGATGAGAACTCACCAGTGATACTACCTAAATATTGGGCAGCTTGGCGCAAATCTTCAGCAACCAACTCACTGGCATTATTGCTAAGCTGATCTAGAGCGTGACGAGTTGAATCGAGGGCGGATTCGAGGGCAATAATGTGGCGTTTTCTAGCCAGCAATACACCTTCGCCGGTATCACTTAGGCCGGCAATATTTGAGAGCTCTTGTCTGAGCAAATCAATTCCTTGTGATTGTTTGGCTGAAAGCGACAATTGAGTTTGCTCATCGCTATGCGTTATACCGGTTGATTCATCTGTTAAATCCACCTTGTTCTTAATTAAGATAATTGGTTTTCCTTCTATACCACTTGGCAAAATTGACAAATCTGGGGTTTTATCTTGCGCATCAAACACCATTAAAATCACATCAGCACGCTCAATCTCAGAGTGCGCTCTTTTAATGCCTTCTTGCTCTATCTTGTCTTCACTGATATGTAGACCTGCAGTATCGATAATATTAAGTGGCATACCATTCACATGAATGGTTTCCTTCAAGACATCACGCGTGGTGCCAGCGATGTCTGTCACAATCGCACTAGAAACTTGGGTTAGTGCGTTTAGCAAAGACGACTTACCAGCATTAGGTTTGCCAGCAATGGCAATAGTTAAGCCCTCTCTAAGAATGGCACCTTGTTCAGCAGAACTTAAAATATTTTGAATGTCGTCTTCAATCTGTTCTACTTTTAATTTAACCTCACCAGAAGCTAAGAAATCAATTTCTTCATCGGAAAAATCAATGGTCGCTTCTACGAACACACGTAGCTCAATCAGTGCTTTGGTCAATGCATTCACTTGATTGGAAAATTCACCGGATAAAGATCGGAGTGCTGAACGGGCAGACTGTTCAGAACTGGCATCAATAATATCGGCCACAGCCTCAGCTTGCACCAAGTCCATCTTGCCATTCAGAAAGGCACGTTTTGAGAATTCACCTGGCTCGGCAGCAACCGCGCTTAGTGCCATCGCTGATTCTAACAAAGAACGCATTACCAAGATACCGCCATGGCCTTGAAGTTCGAGCACGTCCTCACCGGTAAAAGAATTTGGCCCTGGGAAAAATAAAGCCACACCTTTGTCAATCTCAACGCCTTCCTGATTAAAAAACGACCCGTAGTGCGCATAACGCGCTTTGGGTACGTGGCCTAACATTTTTTGAGCGATTGCACCTGATTGTGGCCCTGATACGCGTACCACGCCAATACCACCCTGCCCTAAAGCGCTCGCTAATGCACAAATTGTTGTTGGTTTACTCATCTGTAAAATAATGGCTTAAATAATCATCGAAGCTTAAATTATCCGCTTGTTCTATCTCGAGTTGCTGCATGCAAGAGGCTTGGGTTTGTTGATCTAAATAATCAAAATGATCTGAGTCAATAGGTTTTTCTAGAAATTCTCTTCGGTGTTGTTTAGATAACGTATTGGTATAGTCGAAAAACCCTTGATTTCGGTTTTTCATCTCGCTCAGTGTCACCGCTGAAGGGGTTAAATCTGCATTATTAATACGTCTTGTTATTTGCTTAACGGCATCTTGATATTTTTCACCTAATAATTCGGCGCATAAATAAATTTTATTCATACTATCTAAGCCTAGTTTCTCCAATGCAATAGACTGACCCTTATGGGTCAAGTTCAAATTGGGTTTTCGGCCTTCATGCGCAACCAACTGGTCGTTATTATCAATATCAAATTGTTCGCGACTCGAAATAGCAGGGGACGTTTCTAGTAAGCAAAACAACATAAAGGCTTCTAAAAAATGAATTTGGGTTTGATCAATGCCTAACGGCAAGAGCGGATTAATATCGAGCGAGCGTAATTCGATATAACCAATACCTTGATCTTGTAAAGCATCGAGTGGTTTTTTACCTTCTAATACCAACGGTTTAGGGCGGACCGAAGCATAATACTCGTTTTCAATTTGAAGAATATTGGTGTTCAACTGTTGGTATTCGCCTTGTGCCTTGAGCCCAATGGTTTCATACTCACGGCACGGGGTTTGCATGCCGGCTTTCAAACTGTGAATATAATGACCCAAAGAGTTATAGTTAGCCTTAACGCCCGCTTCGTCTTCACGTAGATTCTGATAACCAATATCACCCATGCGCAGTGATGTGGCATACGGCTCATACAAGGTAGAGTCATTAAATTCAACCAGCGAGTGCTGATGATAACCTTTCAAAAAGGATTTACAAACGGCAGACGATGCACCAAATAAATACGGAATTAACCAGCCATAGCGCACCACATTACGAGTAAGGCCCATATAACTCTGATCGGTAAAATCTCGCAGCGTTGCTTTGGGTGCTTTTTTGGCTCTATAGGCTTCAAAAAAATCAGTTGAAAATGAATAATTAAAATGAATACCCGCAATGGTCTGCATCACGCTACCATAACGATTAGCTAAACCTTTTCTATAGATTGTTTTCATCAGGCCACGGTTAGAAGAGCCATACTGGGCAATAGGAATATAAGTTTCACCACGAATCACACAGGGCATAGAGGCCGGCCAAAAGCTTTGATCTTTGGGTAGGTGGTGATACAAATATTGCTGGGTTTTTGATAAAAACGACAACACTTCTTCGGCGCTATGTAGTGGTGGTGTGACTAACTCAATCAATGACTCAGAAAAATCAGTAGTAATGTTTGAATGCGTCAACGCACAACCAAATGCTTTTGGATGAGGCGCTTGGGAAATGCCACCCTTTCTTGAAACTCTTAAACCTTCTTTCTCAATGCCCATCAAATTACCTTTGAGTAAGGCAGTGTGTGGTTTTAATATTTGAATTTTATCCGCTAAGTTCAAATGCTTGCTCAATGCTAAAATATCGGTATTTTACCATTAGGTTGTCAGAATGAAAATAATCAAGGCAGTTGTTGGTGTTTTACGCAATGAATCTGGGCAATTACTGATTGCCAAACGACAAGATCACCAGTTCATGGCTGGGTTTTGGGAGTTGCCTGGTGGCAAAATAGAGGATGGTGAAACCACTGAAGAAACCATTATTAGAGAGCTTAATGAAGAGCTTGGCATTAAGGTTAATGCCTTAAGCCTGCACCAAACAATGCAACATACCTATGCCGATAGAACGGTTGAGTTGTGTATTTATAATATCGACCAATACCAAAATACACCGTTAGGCATTGAAGGACAACAAATCGCTTGGGCATCCGTACAAGAACTGCACAACTACCAACTACTACCGACTATGAAAGCCTTTATAGATTCAATCACCTTGCCAAATAAATATTGGATTACCCCATCAAGTAATCATCAAGACGAGGCGTGGATGAAAAAATTTGACGAAAAAATGACACAAGATATTAGCTTGATCCAGCTTCGAAGCAAAACTACGCTAGATAATCGATTTATCACAGAACTTCACAACAAATGCCAACAACATAGCATCAAGTTATTGATTAATACCATCGATAAAAGCTTTAAAGAGTCTTATTGTGATGGTTGGCATATAACCACCAACGAGATGCTTAATTTAAAATCAAGACCTTGCACCGATGACAAAATTTTAGGCGCATCGACTCACAACCTTAATGAGGCTCTGAAAGCGCAAGAATTAGGCGCAGATTTTGTTGTGATTTCCCCAGTTCAAGCCACAAAAACTCATCCTGATACAGTGCCATTAGGTTGGAATGCCGCCATCGAGGTAGTAAGCAAACTTAACATTCCTGTGTATTTCTTGGGTGGTATGGGCTTAAACGATTTAGACCGAACACTAAAAATTGGCGCCCAAGGTATTGCTGGGGTAAGCGCCTTTTAATTAAACTTAGATTCAGCTCTAGCCAGAGTCAATACATCACAAGATCCAGCCCCAGCCTTAAGCACAACTTTTGCTAATTCGTTAAGACTCGACCCTGTCGTCATCACATCATCCACTAATAGTACGCTTTGATAATTCATGGCCTGTGCTTTAAACGCACCTTTGATTTCTTGTCTGCGTTGTTCGGGGTTAAGGGCTGATAGTGGCTGTGTGGCTTTAATTCGATTAATGCTATAAGTGTCAATTATTGTGTTGGTTTTTTTACTAATCACATTGAGTAACTCCAGCACTTGGTTATAGCCACGCTCTGCTATTCTACTGCGGCTCAGCGGCATGGGAATGATGGCATCATATTCAACGCCTTTGCTAACAATAGACTGATACAAGTCATACAATTGATGTGAAAAATAATCGCCCACACAAAGTCGATGATCAAACTTAAAAATTTTGATTAAGTCTGCAATGGCATCTTGGTAATCATACAAAGTATAGGCGCGATTAAAAACTGGGGCGTGTGCTAAACATTGCCCACAAAAATCTAATTTTCCACCAATAGGATGGGCACAAGATTTACACCTGGGCTGATGATTACTAAAGCTAGACTCACACTCGTGACAAACACATAACTTGGCGCTTTCTGCACAAAGTACGCAAGATTGGTCAGGAATAAGTGCGCTTAATCGCGAGTAAATACCCATGTTAAATCATCAGACATAGTTTGTCTAAATTGATAACCTTCAACATTAAAACCTTTGAGTAATTCTGGATCGGTGAGTCTGTTTTTAATCATATAGTTCACCATCAAACCGCGCGCGCGTTTTGCGTAAATACCGATAATTTTATAAGTATCATTTTTAAGTTCTTTAAAAGCAATATTAACAATCTTAGCATTGATCGATTTTTTATCAATGCCTTTAAAATATTCATTAGACGCTAGGTTAATAATCACTTCAGACTCATCTTCATTCAACACTTGTGAAATTTGATCACCCCAAAATTCATACAGATTTTTACCTTGGCTATTTTTGAGCTTGGTTCCCATTTCTAAACGGTAAGGCTGTATTAAATCAAGTGGTCTGATAACACCGTATAAACCAGACAGCATACGCAAATGACCTTGTGCAAACTCAAAATCATCCAATGACAAACTCTGTGCATCAATGCCGTTGTAAACATCACCCTTAAATGCTAACAGTGCTTGTTTGGCATTGCTCAGTGTAAAAGGCGTGCTAAAAGTTTGAAAACGATCAAAGTTTAACTTGGATAATTTATCGCTAATCGACATCAGGCTTGCAATATCATCCTGTGTTTTTCCCTTCAGTAAATCAACCAAAACTTGGGATTGTTCAATTTGACGTGTTTGCGTAAATACGTCAATCTGCGTCGGTTCAAAATCTTGCGTTTTAGATGGGGAAATAACAGCTAACATTGATTTGGAAATAAGATTAAAAAATTAAAAAATATTCTACCCGAAAATTATTCGCAAAAACACTACTAACGTCACGTATTTGAGGATATTTAGTCAGGTCTTTTACGATATAATTTAAAGGATTTTTTTCGATTTTTATTTAGGTCTTTACCCACATGAAAGAACAACTATTACACCTGCCTAAACCTCACGGTCTTTACCATCCAAATAATGAGAAGGAAAACTGTGGTGTCGGCTTTATTGCCCATATTAAGGGCAAGCCTTCACATCAAATTACCAAAGATGCATTAGAGATGTTAACGCGTATGGATCACCGTGGTGGTTGTGGTTGTGAATCTAATACGGGTGATGGTGCGGGTATTCTCACCGATATTCCGCATGCGTTTTTTGCACAAGAAATCAAAGCAGATTTTAATGTTGATGTGACGCCAGGTAATTATGGTATTGGTAATATTTTTCTACCACAAGACGATAACGAAAGAGCGCATTGCGTAAGCGTACTAGAAAAGACTATTGAAGATGAAGGTCAAACATTAGTAGGTTGGCGTGATGTGCCAGTCGATGCCGATAAAGCCGATGTGGGTCACACTGCTAGAGAATCACAACCTGTCATCAAACAACTGATTATTGCCAGTGCAGATGGTATTGACAACAAGACCTTTGAACGCGCCTTATTTGTTATTAGAAAGCATGCGTCAAACGCTATTCGTACCGATGAATCTTTGTCTCAAGCATTATTATTCTATGTTTGTAGCCTGTCAACCACTGTCATTATCTACAAAGGCATGTTGATGGGGTCACAAGTGCTTGATTTTTATACTGATTTATCTAACCCTGAATACGCCACTTATTTGGCCATGGTGCATTCACGCTTTTCGACCAATACGTTCCCATCTTGGGATCGAGCTCAGCCTTGTCGTTACATGTCGCACAATGGTGAAATCAACACTCGCCAAGGTAACTACAACTGGATGCGTGCTCGAGAAGGTGTATTAGAAAGCGAATTATTTAAAGACAACTTATCTAAAACTCTACCAGTAATTGAAACTGAGGTATCGGATTCAGGTAGTTTTGACAACGTTTTAGAATTCTTAATGATGAACGGTCGCACTCTACAAGAAGCAGTGCTGATGATGGTACCCGAAGCTTGGCAAAATGACGACAACATGAGTAATGAGAAAAAAGCATTTTATGAATATTTCTCAAATGTGATGGAGCCATGGGATGGCCCTGCTTCTATCGCCTTTACTGATGGTCGTTATATTGGTGCAGTATTGGATCGCAACGGCTTACGCCCTTCACGTTTTTACCTAACACATGATGACCGGGTGATTATGGCTTCTGAAGTGGGCGTGGTAGATGTAGAGACTGACAACGTTAAAACCAAAGGCAGATTACGCCCAGGCAAGATGTTCTTGGTTGATTTCGATAAGGGTGAGCTGGTGGACGACGAAGCCATTAAAGCTGAATTCGCTGCACAAAACCCTTACCAAGATTGGCTCAATGACCAACAAATTCACTTATCAGAATTGCAATGTGAACAAGAAGCACACGGCTTTCATCCAGAATCACTCATTCATCGTTTAAAAGCTTTTGGCTACCACACTGAAACCTTACAGTTTATGCTCCTACCCTTGGTCAGCGAATTGCGTGATCCGGTAGGATCAATGGGTAACGACTCAGCCTTAGCATGCTTGTCTGATCAGTCTCGTGTTATTTATGACTACTTCAAGCAACTATTTGCACAAGTAACCAATCCAGCCATTGATTCAATTCGTGAAGAGGTAGTAATGTCATTGCGTTGCTCTATTGGCCCTGAAGGTAACCTTTTAAACAATAAGGCAGAAAATGCACATCGCCTGGTCATTGACCATCCAATTCTGACCAATGAAGAAACCGCAGCGCTTCGTCACTGCAACCACCGAGGCTGGACCTCCAAAACCATTGATATTACTTATGACATCAATAAAGGTAGAAAAGTCTCAGAACTATTAGAAGATATTTGCCAACAAGGTTCGCAAGCAATTAAGGATGGTCATTCTTTAGTGATTTTATCTGATCGTAATATCGGTAAAAACCGCGTGGCTATCTCAACGTTATTGGCCTCTTCAGCATTACATCGCTATTTAATCGCCAACCATGAACGTACCCAGGTGGGCATTATTGTAGAGACAGGCGAAGCTCGAGAAGTACATCACTTCTGTTTATTAACGGGTTTTGGTGTAGATGCCATTAACCCTTATTTAGCGTTCGAAGCATTATGGCAAGCACGTCGTGATGAGATGATTGACATAGAAAGTGATGCTGCTATTATTAAGGCTTATCGTAAAGGTGTAGGCAAAGGTATGCTTAAAGTCATGGCGAAGATGGGTATTTCTACGCTAGAGTCATACAAAGGTGCACAGATTTTTGAAGCCGTTGGCCTAGCACCAGAGGTGATGGAAAAATGCTTCTTCGAGACTGCGTCACGTATTAAGGGTGTGGGCTTTGATGTCTTACAGTCAGAGGTTGAAAAACGACATCACCATGCCTATCAGTCCAATGATTTAGACAACTTAGGCCATTATCATTGGCGTAGTGGCGGTGAAAAACACATGTGGGAGCCACAAACCATTGCCAACTTACAGCTCGCTGCTCGCAACAATGACAAAGAGGCTTATTGGGCGTTTTCTAAACGTTCTAATGAAGAAGGCACTCGCAACTGTACACTGCGTGGTTTAATGTCATTCAAACAAGGCAACCCAATTTCAATTGACGAAGTTGAAGACATCAAAGAAATCGTCAAACGCTTTGCCACTGGCGCCATGAGTTTCGGCTCAATTTCTGCAGAATCACACGAATCTCTAGCCATTGCCATGAACCGCTTAGGTGGTAAATCAAATACCGGTGAAGGTGGTGAAGACTCTAAGCGCTGGACACCAGATGCTAATGGTGATTCACGTCGAAGCGCTATCAAGCAAGTGGCTTCTGGTCGTTTTGGCGTTACCATTGATTATCTTAATAATGCCGATGAAATTCAGATCAAAGTATCGCAAGGTGCTAAACCAGGTGAAGGTGGTGAATTACCAGGTACTAAAGTTGATGAGGGCATCGCCAAGATCCGCCATTCAACTCCGGGGGTTGGTTTAATTTCACCACCACCTCATCATGATATTTATTCTATTGAAGATTTATCACAACTTATCTTTGACCTTAAACGCTCGAACCCTGCTGCACGCATCAGTGTGAAGCTCGTGGCAGAGGTGGGTGTGGGTACAATTGCCGCTGGTGTAACCAAAGCCAAATCTGATCATATTGTTATTGCCGGCCATGATGGTGGTACTGGCGCATCACCACTAACCTCTATCAAACATGCAGGCTTGCCGTGGGAATTAGGTTTGGCAGAAACACATCAAACTTTAGTCATGAATGATCTGCGTTCACGCGTGGTAATTCAAACAGATGGTCAACTCAAAACTGGCCGTGATGTGGCGATTGGTGTTTTACTCGGTGCTGAAGAATTTGGCTTCTCAACCGCGCCACTCGTTACCATGGGCTGTATCATGATGCGTAAGTGTCACCTTAATACTTGTCCAGTAGGCATTGCCACACAAGACAAAGAACTGCGTAAAAAGTTTACCGGCAAGCCAGAACATGTAGTGAACTACTTGTTCATGGTCGCTGAAGAATTGCGTTTAATTATGGCACAGCTCGGCTTTAAAACAGTCAACGAGATGATTGGTCGTGTTGATATGCTAGAAATGGACAAAGCCATTGACCATTGGAAACAGGGTTCAATCAATTTAGATGCTTTATTAACACCCGCAAATAAACCAAATGCAGACACCGGTACTTATCAAAGTATTTTGCAAGATCACCAATTAGAATTACAAATCGACAACAGCTTAATCGAAAAATCAAAAGCTGCTATCGAAGGTAACGAATCGATACAGTTTGATTCCATCATTACCAATGTTGATCGCGCGGTTGGTGCGATGCTGTCTTCACACGTGGTTAAAACCCGTGGTGGTAACAATTTAGATGAAGGCTCGATCCACATTAATTTCAAAGGTTCTGCTGGTCAATCCTTAGGTGCATTCTTAGCACAAGGTATTACGCTCGAGGTTGAAGGCGATGCTAACGATTACGTTGGCAAAGGCTTGTCTGGTGGTCGTGTGATTGTTTATCCACCAAAAAATTCTACCTTTAAAGCAGAAGAACAAATCATTGCTGGTAACGTTTGTGGCTATGGCTCAACCGGTGGCGAAATGTACCTCTCAGGTCGTGTAGCAGAACGTTTCTGTGTGCGCAATTCAGGCGTGGTTGCGGTGGTTGAGGGTGTAGGTGATCACGGTTGTGAATATATGACCGGTGGTCGTGCGATTATCTTAGGCGAAGTGGGCCGTAACTTTGGTGCTGGTATGAGTGGTGGTATTGCTTACATTTATAATCCACACAGTACCTTTGAAGCAATGGTCAACCCAATCATGGTAGATCTCGACCCAATGGATGATGAAGCACAAAAAGAGCTTTATCAATATGTGTCAAATCATGCGAAATTTACAGGCTCTACTGTAGCACAACGTATTGTCGATAACTGGAATGAAGAGCTTAAACACTTTATCAAAGTTATGCCAAAAGACTTTAAGCGCGTTTTACAACAAAATGCAAAGTAGTTTTATTAACGATAATTAGTATTGCCAGCTCTTTGGAAAATAGCCGGAGGCACTGGCTTTAAGTCGAGTGCCTTTATTGATTTTCCAGCCTTCTAACCAGCCTAATTCCATTGATTCACCTGGTGGCCATTGTTCGCGCATAGCACCTTTGATCATTTTTCCATCTGCTTCAAATAAACTGATTTCGACATTGTGTAATGTTTTTCCTGTTGAATTTTTTAACCCGGCAACCTGCCCTTGACCAAAAATAGAAGGTCTTGCGTAAGCCTCTATTGGCACAGGTGTAATACCAACACCTGAGGGCAGTCGGTCTGGTGCAAAGATAAAAACAGCCGCTGTAATGGCTGCAAAAACAGCGAAAAATATTGAGCTAGCTTTCATTGATTTAACCTTCTTTTTTTAAACAGTTTACGCTAAATTGGAATAGCATCAATCACATCAGCTGTTTCATCAATAGCGGCATCAATACCTTCGCCTACACCTGGTATCACCGAGATAATCGCACCAGTCACACGCATTGGCACAGTCACCACTTTAGTCAGTACACAACTAGAGAGTAACAACATAGATAACGATAAAACTGTAATTTTTAACATGATTAATTCCTTTCTAAAATGGTGAAATGATAAGTATGCTTATTTTTTTCATCAGGGTTGTGTGATTCTCGGCTAATTTCACTAAATTCAGATCGATCAAATTTAGGGAAGTGTGCATCGCCTTCATACTCACCTTCGATTTGAGTAATGTAGAGTCTGTCAGCACTTGGTAGCATTTGTTCATAAAATGAAGCGCCGCCCATCACCATCACCTCATCATCGTCTTTAGCTAACTTTAGTGCGGCTTCAATACTACCCACAACCTCACAGCCTTCTGCCTCAAAATCGGTATTACGACTGACCACCACGTTACGGCGATTCGGCAGTGGCCGGCCTATTGACTCATGGGTTTTACGACCCATGAGTACGGTTTTTCCCGTTGTGGTTTTTTTAAAATAACCCAAGTCAGCAGGCAAGTGCCAAGGCAAAGCATTGTCTTTGCCAATCAGCTGATTGTCGTCCATTGCTACAATAATTGATAATCTCATAGAAGAAGTTCGAATAAAGTAAAATGAATCTATTTTACAAATACCGGAATCACTCGTGTCATTAATTCTTGCCTCATCTTCACCTTTTCGAAAAGAGCTACTCACCAAGCTTGGTCTAGAATTTTCAACAGTTGCGCCAGATATTGATGAATCCAGAAAAGATGGTGAAACACCAGAACAACTGGTATATCGCCTAGCTGAAGAAAAATCAGTTGAAGTTGCCAAAACACAAAGTGGGCTGATCATCGCCTCAGACCAAGTAGCGACACTGGGTAGTGGCACGCAAGTTGATGACGAGATATTAACCAAGCCACAGTCGCATGAAAATGCCATTAAGCAACTTCAGCAAAGTTCTGGAAATACGGTGACATTCGTCACTAGTTTGACGCTTTTAAATACAAATACCAACAATAGTCAAACAATTGTTGAAACGTTTAAAGTGATCTTTAAAGTTTTAAACGACAAACAAATTGATCGCTATCTAAAAAAAGAACAGCCTTATAACTGTGCAGGTAGTTTTAAATCTGAAGCATTAGGTATTAGTCTTTTTGAACGCTTAGAGGGAAATGATCCAAATACACTAATTGGCTTACCACTGATTCAACTTGTCAAAATGTTGGAAAACGAAGGTGTGGATATCCTAACAAATTAGTAATGCCACAACTCTATCTGCAGAATTCTGCACCGTTTAAATCTGGACAAAAATTCTATTGGGGCTCGCTCTACGGTAGTGCACAAGCACTCGCACTGATCGAATTTGCCAAAGCGCAAGATCAAGTGATTTTGGTTATTGCTAATGATATTGTGCATTTTGACCACTTGATTAAGTCGCTTAATTTTTACAATGATGATCTTGATATTCTACGGTTTGATAACTGGGAAGTCTTAGCCTTTGATCATTTTTCCCCACATCCAGACATAACCTCGAGTCGACTCAGCACACTCGCCAAATTACCAAGCCTAACCAAAGGAATTGTAATTACCACTTTAGAGTCTTTGTCTCAACAATTATGTCCATTAGAATTTAGCCAAAAATACAGTTTTAGTTTGCAAAAAGGCGATGTAATCGACACTCACAGCTTTGCTGAAAAATTACTAAAAATTGGCTATAACCGCGTGACCACTGTTATGGAGCATGGTGAATTTAGCGTTAAAGGGTCGCTGATTGATCTTTATCCAATGGGGGCAAAGTCGCCTTACCGACTTGATTTGTTCGACCAAGAAATTGATTCTATTCGCACGTTTGACACTTCAACACAGCGATCAGTCGATGTAACCAACGCCCTCTCTTTGTTACCAGCCAGAGAGTTCTCAACAGATGCAGAAAGCCTTAAGATTTTTAAACAAAACTATTTAAGCGTTTTTAATCGTACGGATGACTTTATCTATACTGAAGTTAGTGAATCACGCCTTCCTGGTGGTATTGAGTTTTATTCATCCTTATTTTTTACACAGACCAACACCTTATTTGATTACTTAGCAGACAACACCATTGTTGCGTATTATCAAGGCTTTAGTGATTTGGCCAATTCAACCTTTACTGAAATTCAGGATAGACACCAGCAAGCTACTCATAATTTAGATAGACCACCATTACCGCTTGAACAAGTATTTTTAAACAAAGAACAACTATTTAGCCAGATTAAACAACGACAACAACTGGTCATTGGTACTTCAAAATTAGAAGAGAAAACCGGAAAACTGAACTTTTCCAGCAAGTTATTACCGCCTTTAAATATTGATGCTCAAGCCAAGCATCCGCTGGCAAAATTTTTAAATTTTTCTAAAAAATTCAAAGGCAGAATACTCATCGTTTGTGAATCAGAAGGTCGACAAAGTGTACTGACTGATCTACTTAATAACCATGATTTAGCACCCATCAATATTGATCATTGGCACGCATTCATACCGGGCCAACAAAAACTCTACATCACCAACGCTGACCTTAGTGATGGCTTGCTAACAGAAGACGTTGCCGTTATCACTGAGGTAAATCTATTTGGCGCCGATGTCGTCAAGCAACAAAGACGTCGCCGTGCAAAACACAAAGACTTTGATGAGGCGATTAAGTCCCTAGTAGAAATAAAAATCGGTGATCCGATAGTGCACGAGAGTTATGGCGTGGGTCGTTATCTAGGCTTAAAAACTCAAACCTTTGACGGCTTAACGCAAGACTTCTTAATGCTGGAATATGCCAACGGCTCTAAGCTTATGGTGCCGATGACTTCACTCAATTTAATTTCGCGTTATTCAGGTACATCACCAGACAACGCACCCTTACATAAACTTGGCACCAATCAATGGACTAAAGCCAAGCAAAAAGCCCATGAGGCCTTGCATGATATTGCTGCTGAATTATTAGAGATTTACGCTAAGCGTCAATCACAAACTGGTTTTGCCTTCCCAGAACCGAGTGATGCTTACGCCTCTTTTGTCGCCAGCTTCCCATTTGAAGAAACGCCAGATCAACTCAAAACCATGGGAGAGGTTTTGGCTGATATGCAATCTATTCGACCAATGGATCGACTCGTGTGTGGCGATGTCGGCTTTGGCAAAACTGAAATCGCCATGCGTGCGGCATTCTTGGCAGTTGAATCTGGGAAGCAAGTAGTGATATTAGTACCCACCACACTCTTAGCCAACCAACATCTGCAGTCATTCAAAGATCGTTTTATTAATTATCCAATTGAAATTGCGGCACTCTCAAGATTCCAGACACCCAAAGAACAAACACAAATTAAAGCAAAATTACAAAGTGGCAAAATCGACATTGTTATCGGCACGCACAAACTCATTCACGGTAGTATTAAGTACCAAAATTTAGGCTTGGTGATTATTGATGAAGAGCATCGGTTTGGCGTCAAACAAAAAGAATCATTAAAAAAAATCCGTGGGCAGAGCGATATCCTCACCATGACAGCCACGCCAATCCCACGTACACTGAATATGGCACTTGGATCACTTAGAGAGTTATCAATCATCGCCACACCACCACAAGGGCGCAGCGCTATTCAAACCTTTGTTAATGAGTGGGATGACAACACCATTAAGGAAGCCTGTTCCCGAGAACTGCATCGTGGTGGTCAGATATTTGTTCTGCATAATGATATTGATTCTATTGACAACATGGCAGAAAATCTAAAAACCTTGATGCCAAATATTCATGTGCGTATCGCCCACGGGCAAATGCCTACTCGTGAATTAGAACGTATCATGGGTGATTTTTACCATGGGCGTTTTCAGATTCTAGTTTGTACCACTATCATTGAAACAGGTATTGATATCCCTAACGCCAATACCATCATTATCAACAATGCGCAAAACTTTGGCTTAGCGCAACTACACCAATTACGTGGCCGTGTCGGCCGTTCACACCACAGAGCGTATGCTTATTTGGTGATTAAATCACACCAATCGCTCAGTGCCAATGCCAAAAAACGCCTAGATGCAATTGAATCCTTGGAAGAACTCGGCGCAGGCTTTATGCTCGCCAATCATGACTTAGAAATCCGCGGTGCTGGTGATTTACTCGGTGACAATCAGTCAGGTAAGATTAGTGAAATTGGTTTTAATTTGTATCATGATTTACTCAAGCGCACCATTGATGCGATGCGCGCTGGTAAGCAAATTAACCTAGACGACCCCATTAACCATGAAATTGAGATTGATACAGGTCTTGCTTGTATCATTCCTGAAACTTATCTTGGTGATGTTCATGAAAGACTCGTCTTATACAAACGCATTGCCAATGCTAAAGATAATAACGAGCTAAAAGACTTACAAATTGAGATGATTGATCGCTTCGGTTTGTTGCCAGATTCGACTAAAAATCTGTTTGCCGCTACTCAATTAAAACTTTTTTGCGAAAAAATAGGCATTGATAAAATCAGCTTATATGATGA
This sequence comes from Gammaproteobacteria bacterium, assembly GCA_003489145.1. Classification (GTDB taxonomy): domain Bacteria; phylum Pseudomonadota; class Gammaproteobacteria; order PS1; family Pseudothioglobaceae; genus Thioglobus_C. The sequence continues at coordinate 19,270 of DNJI01000040.1, forward strand.
CAAAGCACACCTGACTTTCGCTGATAAAACAATTATTGAACCAATAAAAATTATCAATTTAGTGCAAAAACAGCCTAAAACATACCAGTTAAAAGGTCAGAATCAATTAATCATCAAGCAAGAGATGCCCGAAGATATTGAACGTATTGAATTAGTCGATCAACTGCTAAGAAATCTAAACTAGCTTACGATTTCGTAAAAATGGCAATAACAATTTGAGAACAATAATGACAAATGCTATACCGCCAAGAATATCACCTGTCAAATAACTCTGTATAAAATTAAGTGCATCTACTTCCTTGCCATCAATGCCTCTCACTTTATCAATGTATAGAAATAGCTTTGTCAGTGTATTAATCAGTGATGATAATATAATTAAAAATAAAACATGTCTGAAATTAATAACGCCTTCGTCGAAGAAATTAGATAAACGGAAGTAGCGCATAATCATAATTGCAAACAGTGGCGCTAACACGCCAACTAAGGTACCTAATGGACCATAGAAAGTATTGCCACTCCAGACATCATATAAGAATATGCCACTCATTAGTGAACCCAATAAGACACCAGGAAAGGCCCATAAACCAAATAATAAAAATGCCAAAACTTTTGCACCCATTGGAAGCCATAAATAATTTCCAATCGTAATATCAATGCCATACATAAATGACATCAAGGCTGAGGTTAAAAAAACAACTATGGCAATAATAATATTATTTATATACATAAAAATCTTAAAGTAAATGAGTTGTAATAAAGGCCATTTTATTTAATTCTTTTAAATATTAAGTTTGAGAGTTTAATGCCGATATAAATAAAGACAATACCGCCAATCATGTCACCCACCAAATAAGAGCCAATATGGCCAACTGGATCTGCTAAGAATTTCTCAGCCTTGTCATAAACAAGGAAGGTTTTTAGTAGTGTACTGATTACTGCTGAGAGCAATACCAAGAAAAAAATATGGCCAATATAGATTTTTTTATCATCAAAAAAGTTAGACAAGCTAAATAAACGCATGATACTAATCGCCATAATTGGCGCAAAGCTCGACATGGTTCGGCTTAAGAGTTCTCTTTGGCTAATGTCAGCCACACTACCTTCAATCAGCACCTCGGCAATGAGATAGCCCAACAATACGCCAGGAAAAACCTTAAAGCCAAATAGTAAATACGACAATATTGCCGCACCAATCGGTAACCATAAGTAATTTCCAATAACAAAATTTGGAGAATCGAGCCCTGATATCAACACTCTAGACAAAGCTACCATTGTCAGTGCGATAAGAGTGTGCGATATAAATTGTTTGATATTCATGCAAAGATTATATGCTATGTCTACAGACAATGATACAACTCAAACTAGTCTAATTATATCTAGCCTGTCTTGAGACGGAAACAACATAAGGAATAATTTTTAGAACAGTCCAAATCACCACAATACCCCCAATCATATCGCCTACAAGGTAATGCGACAGAAAGTCTATTGGGCTAATAATAAATACGTCACTCTTAGCATAAATCACAAATCTAGAAAGTGCATGAATGATCGCAGTAAAGAAAATTAGGAATAAGATGTGTCTAAAATCAATACTTGCAAGGTTAGAAAAGTTGACCATTTTAAGTTTTTGTATAAACCAAATTGAGACCAGTGGTGCGATTGCGCCCATGATAGCGCCGATAGCGCCAAAAATAAAATTACCACCCCAAGCGTCAAATAAAACAACACCACAGAAAATACAGCTAGCTATTACACCCGGTAAAACTTGGCGTCCAAACAATAAAAATATCAAAATTTTTGCGCCAATTGGCAAGTATAGATACGAACCTACCTCAACATCAAAACCTGAGAGGTATTTCATTGCCAGAGAAGCTAAAAAAATTGCTAAAAAGGCAATCAAATTATTCATTCCATAAGACTTGACTGGTTCCATATATATATATGACTATTTTATTTTTTTACAAAAACGCCGACACCTTCTCTATTAAGGCATTGATGATTTGTTTAATTTTGTTGGTAGATCTATTTGTTAGTATATCTAAGAATCATTGCACGTCTATCAACGTCTGATTGAGTAGCGCTAATAAT